>NZ_DBLXSO010000016.1:0-59541 GCF_057878315.1 Jutongia sp.
GTTTTGTTTCTGTCGTTATGAATGTAATGGGATACAACCGTTATTCGACCTGTGTGGCGCTCGGAGTGATATTGACCGGTGTGCTGCAGCTGCCGGTGATTATCAGGAAGATAATGCGATGATATCGTGCCGTGCATTATACACAGAGGATCGGAAGCGTGTCTTACACGGATTGTATGAACCGTAATCTACAGGGTGGAGTAGAAGGGTTTTAACGATACAAAATTATAGTAACAACAGCACATTTGAGTATGTAAAATATCAGGTGCCGTTTTCCGGGAGGGGTTCGGAAAGTGGCATGATTTGAAAAATTAAAAGATCATTTATAAAGATACAAAATTATTATAATTCAGCAGGGTTAAAGAGGACAAAATGTTTAATATAATTTTTTTGGATAATAATCTGCAAGATTTACAGAGAACAAAGGAATATCTTGAGTCTGTACAGAGCGAGATAAAATATGATGTTAATATAAAATATTGTCATGAAGAAAGTCAGATGTTTCAAATTTTAAATGCAAAAACCTCTCCATACGATATATTTGTGACAGATATAAAAATGCGGAATTTATCGGGCATAGATATTGCCCAAAAAATTAGGGATGAGCAGAAGAATGCAATAGTGATATTTATGACTTCCTATACGAAGTATGTGTATCAATCTTTTGAGTATGCAGTGTTTCGTTATATTCGAAAGGATCATATGAATGAGGAATTGCTGCCGGCATTACAAGCAGCGTGTGAAAAACTTGCAGTTTCCAGACGAACATATATCATTATTAAGAATACCCAGGGAATTCAAAAAGTAAAGAGCAGTGATATTATGTATTTTGAATTAGAAAACAGAAAATGTATTATTTATACCAGAGAGGAACGGATAGAAGCATGGAAGAATATAACACAGTTAAAAAACGAATTGGGGGAAGAGGTTCAGTTATTCATAGAGATATACAGAGGATGTATGGTGAATAAAAAACATATAAAAAAGGTTTGGAAAAATGAGAATAAACTGGTTCTTGACAATAACATTGAGTTGTCCATCAGTAGAAGAAAAAAGAAAGTCGTTGAGGAGACAATGGTTGAATATTGGAATAAGCATAAATAGTGGGAAATAAGTATATCATGAAACGTCTATTTGGTTTGATGAGGTTTTGTAGTATGCAGTATTAAGAAAAGCTTAAATAACCAATATGACAATCAGAATGACCGAATAGATAATGTATGACATTTGTAATAAAATATGTGTTAAAATAAACAACAATTTACGCAAGAAACATTCACAAGAAAAACAAGGAGGTAGCTTTATGAAAAGAATCGTATCAATGGTAACCGCAGGAGCGTTGATCGCAACACTGATCGTGCCTGCTAATGTGGTTTCCACACAGGCAAAAATGAAAAAGCAGACAATTTCACTGACGGTTGGAGCAGTGAAGAAACTGCAGGTCAGCAAATCATTCGCAAAGAAAAATGTGAAATGGAAAAGCAGTAACAAATCGGTTGTCACCGTGAACAAATCCGGCAAAATCAAGGCAGTATCTGTTGGAAAAGCCAATGTCACAGCAAGAACAACCGGGAAAAAGGGTCAGCTTGCCGCTAAATTTGTGATCAAGGTGACAAAGAAAAAGGTAGAAGCAACGACAGCTCCGGCAACGACAACGGCACCGCAGGTAACACAGACGCCGGTTGCAACGCAGGCACCGGTTACAACACAGTCGGCAGCACCGCAGGTAACACAGACACCGGCACCAACGACAACACCGACACAGTCACCGAATGCGGATCTGGATATTTCAAAGGAATCGATTGATCTGATCTATACGACTGCAGAAGCAGCATATGCAGCAAAGAAACTCGAAGCCAAAGCATCAAAGAACAACAAGGCAGCGGCAGTTGCAGAGAAGTTAAAGAGTCTGGATGATGAGTATTTCCAGAAGTATACGGTTGCATTGGTAGGAGTGCCGGTTACCGATGGTTATGATGTAACATTAACTTCCACAGAGCAGAAGGATCAGGACATGGTCATCAATCTGCAGGCAGATTGGACAGCGAAAAATGGGATTGTCACAACTGTAATAGAAACGCAGTATGTTTTGGTGGAGCTTCCGTGGAGACTTCCGGGGATTGATACCGTAACAACACAGTTGACATATCATAATGACATGAGTTCAGCTGTTGACGGAAAAACGGTAGAGGTTTGTAAGATTAAGGTAGAATCGCTGGTTTGGCCGGAGAATTAAATGCAGAGAATTATTGTGCATAGCAGAAAAATCAAAGAATGAAATATTTAACAGGAGATTGTAAATCACTCTCTTATCAAGAAACGCCCGTTCCGGTAAAATACCGGTTCGGGCGCTTCCTCTATCTTTAAATTTATATTACGGATTGTTCTAAAAATCAAAATAAAATAACCAGTTAGTCAATAAAAGATACCTAATAGACGATGTATGACATTTATGAATAGAAATGTGTTAACATAAAAACAGAAAGGAGGAATAGAATATCAATAAGGCTGTTGAAAGAATAGTAAATGTTTAGAAAAACAAACGATTAACAATATAATATCGGTATCTATGTTTTGTTTTTGGAAATGAATGTTCCTAAACAGCTTCAAAAAGTATCACAGAAGAAACAAAAGCTTAGTTAAAAAGAGCAAAGAGAAATGGAGGGATGTAAAAAGAAGATTTAAATCTGGTAAAATGACAGTTTTGATGTTATATGACAGCTCATGCCAGAAAATATTTGACAGCAACTTATTTATAATTAAAGTTATTTATTTTGAAGGGAGATATGTATTATGAAAAAATTTAAAAAAACTATGAGTGTTTTGGCGGTAGCATTAATTGCAGCATTAGGGATCGGAGGTGCCAATGTAGGAGCGACAAGCTGGGCGGTTTCTCATGCAAATTATTCGGGTGCACCTAGTTCTGAAGGTGTTGCAAAAAGCATTATTGTTAAGCAGCGAGCAAAAGGTGCAACTGCAACGTGTAATTATAGCACTCACACGAATAGCAAGGCTACAACGGGTTATACATATATTCGCTGTGAAAATTATACTATGACTAAGAAAACAATAACGAATACAGGTAAAGCTACTTGCAACCCAAGTGTGGGAAGTCCGATTGCTAACATTTCGGTACAGTATAAAGTGTCTGCTTATACTCCGACAACAAATGATACATACAATTCTCAAGGAAACATTGTGGCAATAAATTAATAGCAAGTAATAAAGGATAAGTTTTTATAATAACAAGATCCACCAGATTCACATTGTTATGAGGATCTGGTGGACAAAATTATATAGGTATTATTAGGGGGAAGCTTATGAAGAAGACAACAATATACCTGACATTGTCAGTAATCGTGCTCCTTTGCTTTACCGGCTGCGGTGGAGGAAAGAATCATGGAACAGAGAGCAGGAAGCAAGTAGATAAGACATCCGCAGTAGATTTGCATATCAGCGATGACAAGGTGATAGATACGATCAATTCCTGTTCGAATCTTCAGGTCTCAAAGGAACTTTCCGTGAAGCTTCCATCAAAGAAGACGAGTGTATATCAATATACTGCCGATTATAACTTTGATGTGGATATGAAAGATTATGACAGTGAGTTTCGAGAAATGTTTCGATATTTATTCCCGGATCATTCTATGAATGAGAATCACCTGCTGTATAGTGGCGGAAGTTCGAAGCTGGAGTATGATGACGAGACGGGAGAACTTGTTCAGGATTATAATAAGGTGAAGGACTGGAAGGATCAGATTCTTTCCGGGAAAGAAGGACGAGTTTATTATATTTATGATGATACATGGAATGAAAACATGACGGAGTGGAAGCCCTCTGTTTGTCTGGAGCTTGGTAATCCGATCGGGTATGGGTACGGAACGGTTAATAAAGGGAAAACAGTTGCCCTCAATGGCAGTAAAGTTGAAAATGATGATACGCATGAGAAAGTGTATCCGGGACTGGATGGATATGATCCATCGGCTTACTTAGAATATGTTGCATCATATTCTCCGGACAGCACCGAGAAGTACCAGTTAGAGGATCGTAAAATTGCTGTCTGCGATGCGGTAAAATTTCTGGAAAAGTACATAAACAGTCTTCCAGGTGCAGGAGACAAGACGGCGAAAACAGTTGTGACAGAGGTGGATGTATACCGTGTAACAAAAAATATCTATGGATATAATATGATAACGACGAAGGAGTATGAGGGGATTCCTTTTGATTATATGAGAGCAGGAGAATATGAGGGACGTCTGGGATATGACAAGTATTCTTCGCTGATCGGTAACGCATTTATGGTAGAAAGTAAAGATGTCGATATTATAGATGGCTTTTATCTGAAGGAAAATGCGGTCAATAGAACAAATCTGTCGGAGATTATATCATTAGAAAGTGCGATCAAATCTGTCAGTAGCCAAATGACAGAGCATATCAAATTTAAGGTGAATGAGATTGAACTTGTCTATGCACAGCAATTTGCCAGAACAAAGAATGGATATATTGATACGGAGCATTCGTCTGCAAAGATTACGCCGGCATGGAAGATTACACTGGAAAATACAAACGATGAAATGACATATGTCTGTTATCTGGATGCGGCAGACGGACAAAATTACCGGTATGCCATGATACCGACAAAGTGGTGGAAAGGGAACGGAAAATGATACTGCGGAATATCAAAACGGATTTTCGGAAAATTCTGAGTGGATATGGTTTTTATCTGTGTATTATCTTTACCTGTCTGCTGTGTTTTGCGGCATACATTTATGAAGATGGCGTTACAGGAAACAAGTATTCTGTATTCCGCTCGCTGCTGACCTTTGACCGGCAGTTTATGTTGGATGATACAATGTTCTGCTCCTTTGAGGTTGTCCGGAATGGTGCGGGAAACTGGCTGTTTTTGTTTGTCCCGATCATTGCTTCCTTTGCCTTTGTGCCTCTGGTCTGCGATGAACATGAAGCGAAATCGGTACGTTTCGAGGTGTTTCGGACGAATCGGTTTTGTTATTATACATCCCGGTTTATGACAGGCTGTTTATGCGGAGGACTTGCAGTCATGATTGGATTTATCATTTTTGTGCTGGTCGTTCATGCGTTATTTCCATCTATCAACGCATACAGTCCCGAGTTGCAGACGCAATACAAAGAAATGATGGCAGCAATACATATACAAATTTCGGGCACACATTATATTCAGACGATTATGGTTAAAGTCGGCGGAATGTTTTTGTATGGTATGTTTTGGGCGGCACCGATTATGATGATGACAGCTCTGATCCGCAACAAATATCTGGTAATGTGCATTCCGTTTTTTATAAAATATGGAATCAACCAGACCTGCGAAAAAATACGATGGCGTATGTTGGAAGATCCGGAAAAAGTAAGTACATGGCTTCGGCGTATGACTGCATTTCTGGATCCGGATCAGTTGACGGATCTGGCAGGGAGTGGAAGTCAGATCGGAGAAGTACTGCTATACCATGGTTTGCTGGTGCTGTTTTTCTATATTGTGTATCTGGTGGTGCAAAGCAGGAGGGTTGATTGCGGTGAATAAAAGTATAAAGTGTATTCTGGCAGTTGCCAGAAGCGAATACATCAAATGGATTACAAACCCGAGAGTTATCATTGTGCCGGTTTTGCTGGTGTTTATGCGGATCCTTGCGGTGGAACCGCTGTTGACCCGGGCGGCAAAGCTGGGAGCGGAGCTGGAACGGATGGAGCCGTTCGTTGCAATCGGCAATTCGGGAATGCTGGTCATGCTTATGCCCTGTGTGTTTCTGGTACTGATCAGTGATTATCCGAAGGTGACAGGTAATACATTATTCTTCTTGCAGAGAACAGGGCGGTTTAACTGGTTTGCAGGGCAGCTTGTGTTCCTTATGATGACGATTCTTACATATCTGGGGGTTGTATTTGGAGGAAGTCTTTTGATGACAGGCGGTGATTTTACCGGAAGATGGAGTGATGTTGTTACGAAGTACAATGCAAATTTTCCGGATGAAGCAAACAGCTTTACTGCCCGGCTTTTGCCGTCCAATCTGTATAATCAGATTCCGCTGCGTGTGACGGTGATACAGACATTGTGTATGATGTGTGCATATTTGTTTCTGATCTGCCTGATCATTTATTTCTTTAAATTAAAACATGTTCAGACACTTGGACTTCTTGTGGCAGTTTTTGTGATCGCTGCCGGTGTTGTTACATGTTCATTGAAAACGGATACAATGTGGCTGTTTCCGATGGCAAATACGATTATCTGGCTGCATTATGATACGATTCTGAATGCGCCGAAAATGCCGGTGTGGTGTTCGTTTGCTTATTTTATGATTGCTATCGGTGTGATGCTGGTGCTTACTGCCCGGGCAGTGCATCGGATGGAATTATTTAATGTCGAACAGGTGGAATAAGGAGCTGTAATCGGAAAGGAATGGATCATTATGAAAGATATTATTGAGGTCAGAGGGCTCAGTCTTACGATCGGCAAAACGGCGATATTGAACGATGTGACGGTTTCTCTGGAAGCCGGAAAGATACATGGACTGATCGGCAGAAACGGCAGCGGTAAAACGATGCTGATGAAATGCATATGCGGATTTATCCGACCGACCCGGGGAGTGGTGGTCGTGGACGGGAAGAGAGTTGGAAAGGATGTGGATTTTCCGAAAAATATGGGGATCATCATTGAGACGCCCGGCTTTATTCCGTATTATTCCGGCTACAAAAATCTTAAGCTGCTGGCGGGGCTTCGGAACAAGATTGGCAAAGAGGAGATTATTCAGGCGATGGAGAGGACAGGGCTTGATCCGAAACTGAAGCGGCATGTGAAAAAGTATTCTCTTGGAATGCGGCAGAGGCTGGGTCTGGCACAGGCGATCATGGAGGATCCGGATATTCTGATTCTGGATGAGCCGATGAACGGGCTTGATAAGGACGGGGTTGAGGATATGCGACGGTATCTGATCGACCTGAGAGAGCAGGGGAAAACGATACTGATCGCTTCGCATTCTTCTGAGGATATCTCAGTATTATGTGATGCGGTCTATGAAATGGAGAAGGGTGTATTAGCAAATAGATAGTGGAGAGTGAAATGATAAAAACCAGTGTGATCCGATTTCTAAAAAGTCCCATCAAGGCAGGAGTGCTTCTTGTCTTCTGGGGCTGTGTGTCTTATTTTCTGTTTACGACCAAAATATACTGGAACGAAGTCAATAGACCGATTGATCTGATGATGGAGATTTTACCGTATATTTTTCTGGTTTATCTGGTGATTGCATACGAGTGTTTTTACGACATCAAACGTTTTCATATGGAGGAGCTGCTTCTTGGAAACGGACAACTGCTGCGGGCGCAGGGGAAAGAGTTTGTTGTATTATTAGGGGCGGATCTGCTGGGCTCCGTTTATCTGTTTGCATTTCACATTATGTGTTACAGTCAGGCGGATGTGCTTTGTAAAGCACTTGTCCTGTACACGGTGAGGGTTATCTTTATATACATATTTCTGATGATTCTGGTGGCCATATGTATCGGCTGGGTAATATCACTGGTTACCAGCCGGTTATATGGTCTGGCGTTGATCGCTCTTACATTTTATGTTTTCGATATGAGCTTTTTGTCGCTGTTAAGCAGTATGTCGGACAAGCATGAATTTCTGTGGAAACTGACAACGTTATTTAGCTTTTTCTTTCAAAGCAGACGTGGAATCTGCAGGGATGCGGATTATCTGTTGACGGCAGAAAACGTACATATTTACCGGGCGTTATTTTTTGCGTGTTTCATGCTGGCAATCATATTGTGGAAGCAGGCGGGACGAAAGGCTTGGAGTGTTGTTTCCGGAATGTTGGCAGTGACCTTTCTGGCGTTGTTTTTTCAGCCGACAGGAGCCGTTTATTTTATGATGAATATTCCGAATACATGGGACTCTGTGTCGTATGTGGAACGATACCGGCAGGCGGAATATTCCGATATTTCTCTGACGAAAAAGGGACAGAATAAGAAGGCTTTTCAGGTGGAGAGTTATGATATGAATGTTACGGTGACGGATCAGTTTCAGGCAGAAGCTTGTGTGGTTCCGACAGATGGGACGCAAAAGGAGTATCCGTTCACGCTGCAGTATATTTTTCAGGTTGATCAGGTGACGGATGAGCGGGGAGAGAAGTTGACTTTTGAGCAGGATGAGGATTATCTTCTGGTTCATAATTCCCGTGGGAAGCTGCATTCGATCCGGATTGTTTATCATGGTACGACCAAAGGCTTTTATGCAACGACGCAGGGAATGATGCTACCTGCCAATTATGCATATTATCCGATGCCGGGATGGCACAGGATCTTTTTGGAAAGTGGCGATCCGTATCCGGGGCTGAAAGGAAAGATCGTGGGCGACGACTGCTTTTCAAGGGAGGTATTTTCGGAGGAGACGGATTTTAAAGTGACGCTGCGGTGCAAAGGAAAATATCCGGTTGCCTCGAATCTAAAGACGCTCGCGCAAACAAAGGAGCATGGATTTGTGGTATGGAAGCTTTCCGGGAGAAGTGATGGCATCACGTTGATAGGAAATTCTTATCTTGTGGAGAGGAACATAGAAGGAGTGCGGGTGATATGTTCCCGTCTGGATTGTGAAAATGTTTCAAAATATAAAGAGCTTTTTCGCAAAATTGATCAGGAAACGAAATATTCCATGAAAGGGAAAACGTTTATTGTATCGCCGGATTATAATTATATTAACTGGTGCGTTGCAAACGATCACATTGTGGATACTTTGCTGGGAGAACGTGATATCATTGAGACATTAAACACAGGAATGCTGTATCCGGCAGAGGATGATACAGAGGTTAAACTGGGTATCGATAATTGGATAGAATCTTTAGAATAATGAGGGAAGTTTATGGAAACAAGGAATAGCTTGCAGTTAAAAGAGGTCAGAAAATCATTCCGGCGCAAAGAAATCCTGCATGGGATCAGCTGTGATCTGGAGAATGGTGTTTATGGTCTGCTCGGCACAAATGGAGCAGTGAAAACAACTCTGATGAGATGTATGACGGGGTATTATCAATATAAGGGAGATATTATTTTAAATGAAAGCAATGTCCGCAAAATGGGACTCAGGAAAATCGGATATCTTCCGCAGAAGTTTGTCGGATACCCGGAGCTTTCGGTATATCAGATGCTGGAATATTTCTGCAATATCAAAAAGCTTTCGAGAAGAGAGTGGAAGGATCAGATTGATCAGAGTCTGACCTATACGAATCTTGAGGACAAAAGGGACGCAAAGATTAGGACGTTGTCCGGAGGAATGGTGCGAAGAGTGGGAATTGCGCAGGCAATCCTGGGAGATCCGCAAGTGATTCTTTTGGATGAGCCGACATCAGGACTGGATCCGGAGGAACGAAACCGGTTCAAGAATGTCATTGACAATATTTCTGACGGAAGGATTGTTATCTTGTCCACGCATATCGTAGAGGATGTTGAGGCGAGCTGCGATAAAACAATTGTAATGGCAGATGGAAATTTTATTTATCAGGGAGATACCCTGGAGCTTTGCAGATATGCAGCCGGAAGGATCGTCGAGGTGGATGAGGAACAGGTGAAACAGGGAATTGATGGTGAGATTGAGAAGACATATCTCAAAAAGGGAAGAAAAATGCATCGTGTCATTCTGAGAGAAGCTGTTTCAAATGCGCTGGAGTCGACAGTGGAGGATGGTTATATATGCTTATTGAAAAAATAATGAACCGTTTTGACAGGACGGCGTTACAGTGGAGAGGAATGGGACCGTTAAAGTATCTTCCGTTTCTGGTGTGTTATGTTCTGGTTCCGGTTACGATTTACATACTGCAGTCTGCGGGGACAACGTATCATCTGCTGGATACCATGTGGAATCAGATAGCGCTGATCTATCCGATCATGGCGGCGTGGTGGACGGCGCTTTGTGTAGAGCCTGTCATGGGGCAGGAGGGAGAACTGTTCGGCTTATATGAGAGGAATAAATGGGTGGATGTCCTGATTTACTTTGTGCTGTATGACATTATGATCGTACCGGTATGTCTGTGGATCATGAATCGATGGCCGGATTATATCTACCCGGAAGATTTTATTGGTTTATTTATACAATGCTTCTTTTCGGCGTGTCTGGTCTATGGGATTGCATGCCTTGTTCGTTCGGTGGCGGTTTCTTTTTTGGCGATGCTGATCTTTAATCTGTTCCTGAACGGAAGGATTTCGTATATTTTAGTGGATAATCTGGATCTGCAGACCGGCAATATATTCGGACCGGCGGCATTGATCCTTACCGGTGTGATTTTCCTGATCCTGGGTAAGGAGATGCAGGAGAGAGGGAATTTATAATATTTAAATTACCCTGCAACATTTCTGCGACAAGCGCCACAGATAAACAGAAGAACCGATGAAATTCCTTGCAAGGAGGGGATCGTATGAAGAAGAAATATGTGGTCGGGGTGGTTTGTCTGGTGGCGGTGATTCTGTTCGTGCTGGTTGATCAGAGGAATCAGCAGGCATTGAAGAAGCAGGAAGAGGCTGAAATTGGGGAGACGGATGTACGGGCGGATTATGATGTTTTAAGAGCGGGGGAGCTTGAAATGGACCGGGTGACGGATGATTATCTGATCTCGGTGAAGGATCTGCTGGAACGCAGATCGGACGGGAAAGAGATTCGCGGAATGATCTGGTCGGTCGGACAGGAGCTGACGAAGAAAAAGAGCGGTAAATTATATGTGTCAGCGAGACCTGTGTATCTCTGGGATGCCGGGCAGAGCAAGGTCTACGAAAAGCAGGTCCTTTTGATCGTGTTTGATGAATCATTGTCGAAGATGGGGTACTGCAAGCTTACCTTCGATCGTACGAAGTCCGGGGATCAGCGAAGTCTTGCGGATGTGGAAGGAACTACGCTGGAGGACGCATGGTATTTGCGGCAGAATCCTTCGCAGGAGTATGTTTATGTGAGCGTGAGCAGGGATGACACCGAAAAGTCTGACTGGAGGGAGAATGTTCTGATGGACAGTGACAGCTCGATCGTGACCGGCACTAATGGCTGGGGATATTTTTCGGTGACGGCGAAGGGGGATTATTTCGGAGCGATACGGAAGGTGAAAGGGCTGACATTTTCTTATGACAGCCTGATGAAGCCGGAGAACCTGATCGAGATCACGGAGTGACGACTGCGGAGGAGTAAAGGGGCTTTTACTTGCTCCCTTGCCGGCTTGACGGGAGATGCGGGTGGTCCGAAAGGGGGACGTGACAAAACGTTTAAAATTTGATAAAATGTAGTCGAAACGAGGTATCACAGATGAGAGAGACTTATAAGATGAAGCGGTGGATGAGTATCTGCCTGATCGTGGTTTTATTCCTCTCAGGGATGTGTTTTGAGAAGGTCAAGACAGATCCTGAATTTGGTGTGTCCAAAACTGTGACGTCCGGCGTATTCCAGAGTCTGCAGAATCCGACAGACAGTCAGGATATGTGTTCGTCCGAGCAGCTTGGCGATTCGATGCTGCGCAGTACGGGCGAGGTTCTCAGACGGACCGAATCCGGTCAGAGGAACCGTACATTTTCAAAGCTTAGCTCCTTTGTGAAGCTGGGCGTGGCTGCCGGTGGTGCTTCGGACAATATATTCCGGAGCCGGGCAATGAATGCCGCAGGCGCAATCGTGACGTGTGAGTCAGTGATCATCGCATACATACATCAGCAGGACGGTTCTAAAGGCTGATATCATTCCTATCTATGATGCAATCGGGCAATCTGAGGCATCCGTCAGGGATACCTTTTGCCATGTACCGCATCATTCTGTTTTCAGAGACGGCAGTATGCCGTTTTCCGTCCGGAATCGGACATTTCAATGTTTTATATGAGGAGTTGCTTCTTCGGGAGAAAGGGGCTTCTTTCGGTATGAATTTTATGATGCAATGAAGCAATCCGTAGCATCAGTTGGGGTCAAAAGGTATTTTGCCCCAACATCATTTTATAAAGGTATGAATTAATATAAACGGAATAAATGCGGCAGCAGGCGGTGGAAGTGGAGAAGCCGGCGGCTGCTGCCGGTGATGCGCCTGCGGTCACGACAGGCTGCAGGCCTTTATTAAGCTGCGTCACGCAGTGAAAGAAAGGTTGATAATCAATGAAAATTTTAGGAATGATATTATTAGGAATTGGAGGAACATTTGGTATTGCACTTGTAGGAGGCACGGTTGTTGGTATGATCGGTGTGATCCTCTACAAGATTTACCGCAAGCTTCGTTATAATATTTCGCTGTACAATTAGAAGTGCTTTGAAGTATGATGCGAGAGGAAGGCGCGATCATGCGGCAAATGGTCTGATAAGGGGGTGTCCCAATATTGGGACACCCCCTTTGAAGTGCTAGTGATGTATGAGAAATTATTTTTTTACAGTGATCTGAACAACGACCTTCTTACCGTTGGACAGAGACAGTGTAATCTTACATTTTCCCTTCTTTTTGGCGGTAACAACGCCCTTGCTGTTGACCGTTGCAACCTTAGGGTTGGAGGTCTTTAAACGAACCAGACCGACATAACCCTTTGTGATCGTGTATTTGATCTTCTTTGATTTCTTCACCTTGATCTTCAGCTTCTTCTTGGCAACCGTGATCTTGTAGACCTTCTTCGCCGGTGTGGCAGTTGTGGAAGGAGTGGTTGTCTTACCCGGAGTCGGTGTCGTGACAGGTGTCCGTGTTGAAGCCGGTGTCTGCGTTGGCACCGGTGTTGCGGTTGGAATCACAACAACCTTTTCGATAACGCCGGACACCGTGAATGGAACCATCACATACAGTCCATCGGCCGTCTCAAGGCGGGCAACGTATTTACCGTTCTTCTTGATCGTTGTTGAAGTGCCGTTGATAACATTTACCCGGTTGGAGGTATTCCAGAATGTGTCGCTCATCACAATGGATGGATCATAATCTCCCTCCATAACACGGATCGTTCCGGTTTCTCCCTGGAAGGTAACGTTGGCACCGGAAGCATCGGCATTCAGTGTGTTGGATGTTACGGAGAAGCGTGGTGCATCCGGAATGAATCCAAGATATGTCGTAAAGGAAAGAGAATTGGTTCCGTTCCAGCGGTTGCCACGGTAATAGTAAGTTCCCGGTGTCAGATAGCAGCTATACATTGTGTCCTGCGTGCTCTGGAGGGTTTTTCCCTTGAAGATACGGGATGTGATCGCCGTGTCAGAGAAAAGCTCCCAAGTGATATAGTCATTTTCGCAAAGAGGCATCGCCAACAGCCAGCCGCTTTCCTCGACAACGAAGCTGTGTACATTACTGTAGCCCTTCCAGTCAGTCGTGATCGTGTCTGTCGTAATGGAAGCTTCTGCGTTGACAGCGGAGGTCAGATCCTCTTTCTTGCTGATGACCGGAACAGTCACATCGGTTGTAATGGTAAAGTCCGGGCGTACATTGGTGTAGCGCAGACCACCGGACTTAGCCGGGATAAAGCCGATGAAGGAAGAGATTGTCAGGGGATTGGTTCCGTTCCAGCGGGATGCCTGATAGTAGTATGTACCGGCGGCTATCGTATAAGAAGAAATCTCGTCGCGGCTGGAATCGCAGCCGTCCGCCTTAAACACAGGAGTCGTTTTGGCAAGGTCCATATAGACGGTGCCTTTGGCATAGCCCTCCGGGCTGATCGGTGCCACAAGAAGTGTACCCGGACATGGGAGGTTGATCTCATACAGAGGTGTATCTCCGCTCCAGTCCGTTTCAATGATATCCTGCGAGCTTGCCGGATAGTCGTTGTCAATGTAGCTGCGGAAATCCGCTACGTTTTCCACAATGGCATAATCAAGTGCCTGAATCACGTCAGCCGCTGCGGCATGTTGTGGCTTCGCTGCGTAGAAATCGCCGGAGGTAATCACCATGGCGGCGGACAAGGCGCAGACGATGATGTTTCGGAAAAGTTTGTTTCTTTTTTTCATAAATACCCTCATTTCTTTCATTTGTTCATGTGTTTCGTGTCAAAATGCTTCGATTTAAGTATATGGGGAAAGAAATGGGAAGTCAATGGAAATGGAGGGTGATGAGAAAATTTTACATGGATTACATATCCTCTTGATCATATTAACATCGAGGGGGATAAACTTATATGTTGATAAAACAATGTTTATATTGTTTTTTACATGAATCAGGGGTATACTCTATTAAATATCAGGTAATTATGGAGTTGTGATTGAGGGTGGTATATCTGATATGAAAGAAATTAAATATTCTAAGCAGGCAATCAAATTTTTAAAGAAACGTGATATGGTTACCAGGAAACGTATCGTGAACGCAATCAATCATCTTCCGGCTGGAGATGTTAAAAAGTTGCAGGGAGAAGAAAATTACCGCTTGCGGGTAGGAGATATTTATATGTCAGCAATTAAGGAACGAATTATGGGAGCGGTTGCTGTTATGAATGATAATGAAGCTGAGATTGTGTGGGATTTGATCATCCATAATTTTCCGCTACGCTCTTGGGATAATATAGAGACTGTTGCACCTGACGAGTGGGACAGAGTGATGTTGAGGGAAATACATGATGATCCGGATTGCAAAGAATTTGTTTCGAGTGAGGCTGCACTGAAAGAATTAGGTTTGTAGGCAGTATCAGGAGGCTGAATCGACATAATATATTGCTATAAAAGGTAACACCTTGCATAAAAGCAGAGGTGTTACCTTTTTCGTATTTTGATCCTTTTTACTCAAGCGAACGCTTTGATAATTATTTCGTCAAGACAATTCATGTCATCCAATTATCTGTAAACGATTTTTCGTTCCTGCATATATTAAAAGTATCACGGAAATATTCCTGATATTTCAAAAAAGCAGAAAGGAAGTATATCTATGAACTCAATGAATGGATGCCGCGGGAATATGGGATGCCGCGGAAACAGAAATTGTCGTGCCGTTCCGGAATCCTGCGACTGCATGCCGGACAATGTCCCATCCTGCAATATGACTCCTCAGGACGCCGCATGCCGCACGGCAGAGGGACAATGCCGGAATGATTCTGCCGGTGACAGCTGTACCGATCCTCTTTACGGCATGCCTCTCGCCATCGGCTATGTCCCGTGGCAGCAGTGGCGCAAAATCTACGATCCGGCAGATGGTCTCGCCAATGGAACGATCTTTCCGGAATTGAATTTGCAATTTTATGGATGCATCCCGCAGGGCTGCGCAAAAGGAGGCAGATTATGAGCAAGGATCAGATGCGATTACTGAAATATATCTCCCAGGTCAGCTTTGCTCTGACGGAGACAAACCTCTATCTGGACACCCACCCATGCGATAAGGTAGCACTGAGTTATTATCAGATGGTAAAAAAGCAGCGTGAGGAGGCAGTGCAGGAATACAGCGAGAAGTATGGACCGCTTCAGGCGGATCAGGTAAACTGCAAGGATTACTGGACATGGGTTGAAACCCCGTGGCCATGGGAGCTGTGACATTTACCGGCTCGCGTTTCTGACATTTTAATTTCATATTTAATAAAATAGAATGGAGTTTGTCATATGTTTAATTATGAAAAAAGACTGGAATATCCGGTTCATATTACCAGGACAGATCCGAAGGCGGCGATGGTGATCATCAGTCAATACGGCGGTCCGTATTCGGCAAGTTTAGGGGTGGAACAAAGCCCCTGTTTTCGGGGCTTTGTCTATTTTGAAATCTTTTCGATGGAAGTATTCAGGAAGCAGTCAAGCGTTCCGGCTTCCTTGTCATATACGAAATGATCAAACACTTTTCTTAATGAATTTCCCTTTACAATATAATCCTGATCCGGATCCTGCAGGACGGTCAGAAGATGATTCATATCAATCTGCTGATATCTTTCCTTGATGGGAGTTACTTTATGGGTATCGGCAAGCTGCTGTTCCAGTTCATCCCGTTTTTTCTGCAGGAGAGCTTTATTCTCCCGGTACTCCTCCAGTGAATCAATGCCGGAGATATAGGCATCCTTGATCCGGCGTTCCTTTTCGGACAGTTTGGAAAGCTCTCCGGTAAGGTATATGGTATCGTCTGCCTGCGGAGTATCCGAAAAGTGATACATCAGGTCAAAGGACTGTCCAAAATGGATAATAGCCTCCATCACCATCTGCTCCAGAGCGGCAGCAGAGATATACGAGTTGTGATCACACATTCCTTTGATGTGCTTCCAACACTGGAAGAATGGTGCAGCGTGTTTCTTCTGGCCGCCCTTGTTGTATCCCAGGGAAGCACCACAGGAGGAACAAAGAACCATACTGGAAAGCCAGTGCTTCGTAGCCACGACGCTTCGCTTTCGGCCGAAGCTGCTTGTGGTGCGTGCCTTTGCAAGAAGGCGTCCGGCAGCAGCAAAGGTATCTGCAGATATAATGGGTTCGTGCTGGCCATCGGACAGGATCACGTCTCCTGTATCCTTGCGCCGGTTCTGGTTCCGGTCGTAGAAGTTCCATCGGATCTTGCCGATATAAAACGGATTCTCCAAAATATAGGTAACGGTCCGGGTTTCCCATCGACCGCCCCGGTTGGTGGTGATCCCCTGCCGGTTTAATGTGCTTGCGATATCGTTCCGGCTCATATGCTGCTGGGTAAACATCCGGAAGATACGGCGGACCAGCTCCGCCCGTTCCGGATCGACCTGTGGTATCTCGCCACGTTTCTTGGTATATCCGATAGGAGGATTGGAGTTATAGCCGCCATTTAGAGCATTCTGCGTCATTCCGCGCATGACCTCCCCAGAAAGATTCACCAGGTAGAACTCGTCGGACCACTCGATCACCATCTCGATCAGCCGGCCATACATTCCTTCAATAATCGGTTCGGAAATGCTAATTACGTCTACATTACATTTCTTCCGGAGGATGGACTTGTAATAGGTGGCCTCATCCTGATTGCGGGCGAACCGGGAAAATTTCCAGAGCAAAACGGCATCGTAGGGGTGGCTTTTGTCTTTGCACGCAGCAATCATCTCTTGGAATGCCGGCCGCTTCTCAGAGGACTTGCCGGAGATGCCGTGCTCCTCCATATAGACATGGGTGAGAAGCATATCATGAGCCTGTGCGTATTCCTTGATCAGGCGAAGCTGACTGTCTGGGGAAAGCTCCTCCTGCTTGCCGGTAGAGACTCGAATATAGGCGCATACTTCTTTTAATTGTTTCATACGATCACATCCTTATCCTATGTTTATCTAAAAATGGGTACAAAAAGAACACCTGTTGCGTTGAATCGGGTGTTCTGATGTGATACAATATGCTTGTTTGGGGCATTCTGTATGTATTGCGTATCACATCAGAGTGTTTTTATCAGCAGTCCGGATTGCCGTCCGGGCTGTTGACTTTATTCTATGATTAACAACATTTTTTGCAAGGCGAATATCCTTGTTCTTCGGCTTCTTGCAGTTCTAATATTTGGCTGTTTATCATTCCGCTACAATGACGATTGCGATGATATTTTTTGTTGTTTTTATGAGGACATATGTAAACGGTATCCTGTAATGTGATGTTTAGATTTAATGTATTTCCTATAAAATCAACATCTTGAGGGTAGTCTTTTAAATGCCTGTTTAGTTCACGGTCAAGAGAATTTCGCAAACGCCCAAAAGGTGAATGGTAACGGAGTAAATTTAATAAAAACAATAATAATCCAATACCGTTTTCTTCTGCGGTGACCGGATTGCCAAAAATCTCAGTAAATCTCAATCGACTTCTTGATGTGTAATTATATATTCTTCCGCCATGAGCCGCTTTGTTTCGATAATCTACACAGATAAATAAAGTATCCATCATTAATTTTTTTATATTTTCATCAGCCAGATTTAAAAGCTTATAATTATAAATCCTATGTGCTAATGCGGTTTGTTCGGCAGGCTTTAATAAGGAAATATAATTAATTATCGTAGTAAAGTATACGTTTTTAAAAAGAATCCAAGGGGGAACTATTCCGTATTTACAACGATAATGACGTATAGGATCTTTATCAGACTGAATGGTATCATTTAGAGTTTTCAAAATACCAGGTAAAGAAAAACGGTATTTGCTCCTTTTTTTGTCACGATAATTCCTAAAATTCAAATAGTCTTTGGGATCTGTTCCGAAAGCATGAGCAACAACATCGGCAACATTTTCTTTAATGTATTCTTCTAAATCGAGCATAGCAGCCATAACGGAATTGCGAAGCCCTTTATCTAAAAGATATAAAGAGCAGATCTGTTCAAAGGTAACATTTGGTTTATAGATTTTTTTATCGTTTTGCAGAAAAACATAGGGCTCTCTATAGCTTTTGATTAAATTGGAATAGCCGTATAAAAGAAGACTCGTTTTGGCAGCGTGTTCATCGGCAATGATTAAGTGCTGAGATTTGAGCTTTTCAATTTGTTCTTCTGTCGATGTGTATAAAATTGTTTCTTTATCCATAGTACATTCTCCTTGATAAATAAAAAAAGCCTTGTTTAAACAAGGCTCTTTTTATGACCGGACACCAGTCATTCACTAATTAGTGATATTATAGCATATGCAGAAACCCTGTCAAGTATTCTTTATAAAAAATATAAAAATTATAAAATTTATAAAAATTATAAAATATATAAATGTGAATAGATCACTGTATGTAACCATCGGCACCAGCTCCCTCCTAAGTAAAAGTCCGGCAGCTGACGTAGCACCCTTTGGCTCCCTGGGTAAGGTTATTATATTTAATACAGATGGGTCAATAAAACTAATTATTGAGTAGCTGTTTTTTCTTTTCATCAAATTCTTCTTGAGTAATTGCGCCCATGTCCAATAATTCTTTCAGCGCTTTGATTCCCTTTAACGCATCAGTGGTGTCTTTCGAGACAGATTGGATAGTCTGTTTTTGTTCAGGAAAGAAACGGAATCCTTGTATATAACTGTCGATAATTGTATTACATGCGATGACAATGCTGATATATTCTCCGGTATTGTTGTTTTTTAATTTAATGGTAGCAGGCGTAAATTGTTCCACATTTTGCTGAGTTGAAGTTGACATAGTTGTTGACTGGTATTTTTGCTTTTTCTTACCACCGGAACCTATTGCTGTGCCAACTATAGCACCTCCGATTCCGCCAACGGCACCTCCCATTGCAGCACCGGTAGCCATGGCGCCTCGGTTTCCACTAGATTGCGCCATTCCGTTGGTATTTGCAATAGAATTTGTTGTTTTTTGAAAACGTGGACCATTCCAAATGTATTCAAGCAAAGTGAAACTATCATCTATGTTCTGATTGAAATAAATAGTACCGTCTGATCGCTGATACATATTTGATACTAAGGGAGAATGTACTAAAGCGGCACCGGCAGTAATTCGAAATCCCACTTTTACCTGCATTCTTTGTTCTGCGATAATCTGTTTCTGAGTTTGCGCTTTTTCAATCTCGTTTTTTGCCATCTCGACGGTTTTATCAGCTGCCGATTTGATGAGTCCTTTAAAATCCATGATATACCTCCCATATAAGTTGTTTAGTGTTTGTTGTGCAATTCTTTCGCTTCTACAGTATTGTGAGTAAAAAAATCATCTTTTTGAATATGTCGCATTTCATGCAGATATGCCTGCATACGCTGTTCGTAGGAAAGACGTGCATTCAAAAAGATGCTAAAACTCCCATCTTCATTAATAGTTACGGTTGCCGGAATTGAATTTCCGAAGTCTAAAACTTGTACATTTACATCATCCAGAAGCCTCACCCCCTATATTATTGTCCCTTTTCTTTACGCTTCAAAGCCATTAACATACTATGGACTGTTTGCAGATCTTCAGGATCAGCATCTCTGGCTGCATCGAAAAGAAGGGAAAGTTCTTTGTTGTCGTAAATCTCCTGTGCAATTTTGCTGGTTTCCGGATTGAGATAATAATCCGGAGTATGTGTATTATCTGTTTCATCTATCAAATCAGATTTTTTGATATTAAAATAGTCAGCTAGTAATTGAACTTTTCCCATACGCGGTAGCGCAATACCCTTACACCAGGTATTAAATGTCTGCGGGGAAACATTTATTGCTTCAGCAACTTCTTTTTGTGTTTTGTCGTGCTCTTGCAGCAATGTTGTAAGATTGTTTGAAAAAATCATTTTTTGCTGTTCATCAGTCATAGTATCACCCCGCTTTCTTTAAAATGATAATACAATAAAATTTGAACAAAATCAACCAAAAGTCAAAAAAAGTTTGATTATGGTATTGACATCAAATTTAATTTGATTTATATTTATAACCAAGACAAGGAGGTGAAGAACGTTGGAGAAGCTACAAATTAGTTTAGCGGCGGCTCGAGTCAATGCAAAAATGACACAATATGACGTAGCTAAGGCGTTATCTGTAAGTAAACAGACAATTAATAACTGGGAAAATGGAAAGACAGAGCCTAAAATGCAGCAGAGTAGACAGTTAAGTGAGCTCTATAAGATTCCCCTAGACAATATTTTTTTGCCTAGGAAATCAAATTAAATTTGATATAAATTTTAAAGATTAAGAGGTGAAACAAAAATGAATGAACATGAAAAGCTTTTAGAAATGTCAAAACCATTAATTGATTATTTGAAAGAGAACTACCACCCACATACAGCAATTGTAGTTACCGAGGAGCGGGTGATGGTTGTTGAAACCAGCGTTTCGGTGCCGAGTGTTGATCCAGTATCGGAATCAGATCAGGAAACAAAGACGGATGGTAAAAATCCAATGAAGCTTTCTGTAGAAGAAAACGATGGAGGGTACAAAATCAAACTTGATGATAAGGAGCTTCGATATGTAGAAAATTACAATATTGATGTGAATTCAAGATTAGAACCAGGGAAAGCAAAACTTACGTTGGAAATGTTGGTTCAGAATCTGGATTAGAAAGGTAATGAGAGGAGGGGTAGAAGAGATGGAAGCCACAATAATGAAAATGTTGTCAGTCACTGCATTATGTGCATGCCTTAAGGGAGCAATGCCAGATCACAATCGAAATGTGGAGTTTATTTATATCGTGGTCATGCTGATGATATTGATCAATTATGTCAGATCGCTCATATCCTTTTAGGTCAGTGATCAGCAAGATATGAAACGAGGAAAATAAACATCAGCAAAGTTGTTAGTATCGAAAAAAGAGGATTAAATATCCAACAAACTAACGAACAAGCAATTAAGGGAGGAAGATTTAGAGTAAATAATCCGGCAATCATACGAAATTTTGATGAATACTGGCGATAGTTCAGACGATAAGCAGTGCTACGCAAAGGAATATGAGCTCGCTTGCAGAGTTTATCGTAGTCGTTAGATATATAGTTGCAAATGAGAGTCCAGTCGTCGATATCATAATCATTTATCTTACAGGAAAGCTTTTTGTTGTCAATAATTCGATGCATATGTTGTCGGAGAGATGGATAGAGCAGGAGCGAGTGATCTTTTTCTATCTGGAGAAATGTTTCGATGAAGGGAGTTATATCTTGGAAAGAAACCTTTTTGTATAAAAAGGGTTCAACGCTAAGAAAAAGAGGATGATAGGCCAGTTCTAGTCGTTCTTTGGCAATTGGTGTTTGGCTTGAAAAATACTGATATGTCAGGGTGATAAAGCAAATAAAAAGTGATAAGGCGGGGCTGATTACAGAATTGAGTAAAGTTTCTAATTGCTGGAATGTTGGTAAAGACATTGTTATCTCCTTGTATTATATATTCTTTGAAATAGTAATTATAGGACAAATAAGATGAAAACGCAAGAGATGTAATGGATTAGTTGAAGGGGAGGGATCAACACCCGAACAACCCCATCAACATAGGATAAAGGGAAGGAGTGTGATAAATATGGCAAAAAAAGCAAAACCAGAGGTAAAGAACCGTTTTTTCATCCCACGGGATGGTAAATATGTCAACGTGGAAGATTTACCTCAGGAGGAACAGGACCTTATCCGGAAGAATTTCTCGGAACAGTTGGCAGACGCAATGATGGAGGGGCTTGGATATACCAGAGTCACACCATCAGGTAAAAAGACAACAGCATAAAGGCGAGCGGCAGGCATAGCAGGGGGCGTATCAGAATCCTTCTCCTATAGTAATAATTGCAGATTACCCCAAACATTTCGTTCTACAAACGACACGATGCGCCCTCCGCTGTGCCTGCCGGACAAGCAGGAAAGGAAAGAACATATGAAAGAGACATGTATGGCAGTGATCACAAAAGCCGTCATTGAATTTGATGATTATGGTCGCTTGCAGTTTGAATTGTGGCTGCAGGGATGGAGAGAAAACCAACACTTTACAAAAATAATCTCTGGCTATCCGCTCGGAAGAGGACATGTTGGAGCGACGATCTTTGAAGGAGATGCCAGAGGAGTGGTAGCTCTTATGCGGATCATGGATGTGGTTGGAGTATCAAGCTGGGATTGGCTGGAGAACAAAGCTGTACGCATCTTAGAGGATGAGATGAACGGCGGGATTCATACAATCGGAAATGCGACCGAAGATAAATGGCTGGATCTGTACGAGATTTATTTTCCTCATGAATTGAAGAGAAGAGCAGACTTTCAGTTTGGTGAAGCAGATCCGGAGACAAGAGAAATATAAGATATGACGCCGGGTGCAACAGAGGATATATCCAAACCTCCCTATAGTTTAACAACAATTTACAACAAAAAGACCAAGTTTGATGCCATAAACAAAAATGGATATATCCTTTGTTGTGCCCGGCGAGGAAAGGAAAATATGATGAATTTATTAAGAAATAAAGAAGCAAAGAGACAGACAAAGAAAGTAAAGATCGACACTGAGTATTACAGCACTCTTCAGTGCAAGGAATACCTGCTTGAGGCAGTCGCAAAGGTAGTGGTGGATGAGAGTGACGATGCATCTAAGGTTGCAAGGATCGCAGCTATTCTGCAAATCCAGATTCCGCCTGAATTTGAGGAGGGATATATTGGAGGATTTTAGACTCTTTTACGCCGCCGGTACCAAACCGGCAGAGCAGGCGGACAAGCTTTCGCCGGAATGGCAGCAGAGAGTAGATCAGGAGGACGTCCCTTCGGTGCGTCCATATATACCGGCAGAGCTGGAATATATCGGCACGGTGGATAGAGGACAGATCTGTTTTGATTATTATGCATTGCCGGATGGACAGCTCCGGCAGGAGTACCGCCGACCGAAACAGGATATCATCCTGTCGTATCGGGACGAGGAGAGCCTGCAGCACATTCGGCAGAGGGCAAGAAAAAAGAGAGCAGCTATAGCAGAGCCGCCCTCGGAAAATGTCGTATGACATATCAACAAACTCATCATACGGCATAAGTGGCAAAAAGTCAAGGAAAGCCAAGGGTTATAAGCCCTTTGGCGTCCTTGTAATTAGTATTACTAAATGAAGCACAGAGGATTTGCCGTATGAAGAACACACACACATATCATCAATATGACTTCGAGGATGTGTACGGGAAAGAATGGAAAATAAGTCCACTGCCGGTCAGCAGAGACGGGCAGTTAAATATAGAGGATTGTTATGACAGCTCCGTACTGGGAGAAGAGACGGCAGCAGAGAGGGTGGATAGACGCATGAAGGCGTTGGCATCCTGCCGGATCATGCTGCAGAGGATCATATCCGGAGACTATGTGGAGAGCAATATCTATCCGGTCTACCTAAACCGGAAGGATGTACCCAGAGCGGGGAAGTACCGAACCAGCCGGGAGACACAGAAGCGTCTCAATCAGAAGAACCGCCAGAAAAAATATATCCGGATCATCAACACAAATTTCCGGGTCGGTGATCTGATCGTCACGCTGACATATAAGGATGGAGAGTATCCGTCTCTGGACCGTGCCCGGAAAGATATCAAGAATTATTTAGCAGCCATCGGTCGTTATCGAAGAAAGCAGGGGATGACGCCGTTGAAATATATATATGTGATCGAGTATGTGGATGGACCCACCAACAAGGTGCGGATCCACCACCATCTGATCATGTCAGCCATGGACAGGGACGTGGCAGAAAGCAAATGGACAAAAGGCAGAGTTGAGAGTAAGTATGCCGATCCAGACGATGACTTTGGGCTGGAGGGCTTTGCACGCTACATCTGCAAGCTGGAATCGAGCGGAAGGCATCTGATCCAGCATTCCCGGAATTTAAAGAAACCGGTCATTCGGGAGAATGTGACAAAGCTTACACGCCGGAAGATGCGGGATCTGGTTCTCGCTGGCGACGATATGGGTCCGATGATGGAGAAGATCTTTCAGGGCTCCTGCCGGTATATTGATTCCAAGACTTATATATCTGACCTGACGGGAGGATTTTACATATATTCGAGATTAAAGAAAAAAGAGGTGAAAACCATGGAGACAAAAACGGCGTCCGATAAAGCAAATGCTAAAACGGACAATTTAAAACAAGTAAAAATATACATAGATATGCAATGGAAGGGGTCTCTGAAAAAAGGAAATGCTGTATATTCGATTGTTTTGGAGACATTGTTTAAGGGACGGACCTACACCGCCGTGCATCACGGCGAGGTGATGAACACCACCCAGAACCGTGCGATCCTGCATATTTCCAGAATCGCCCTGTCCCATCTGAGGGGAAATTATAATCTGGAGATTCATGCGGCGAGCGGGTATCTCGCCGGGGGATTTAACCTCTGCCGGTTCCAGTCGGCAGCATCGCGGGAGTATCAGGCGACGAAGAACGCTGACCTGATCGACAAGCTTCTCAAAGCGGCAGCAGGTCATGCCATTCGCATAGTACCGGAACAACATCATTGTTATACGGACTGGATGCGTAAGGAGAGGGAAAAAGGGCAGCAGGGCGAACAAAACTCGCAGGAGTGGGAAAAGACGATTGATGACAAGAGATAGCCGAAGACGGCGGAAAGGATAGAAAGATGGAGAATATAAGAATATCAGTGCTGCAGATGCCGGTACACCAACTGGTGCATCATCCGGACAACCCAAGAAAGGAGTTCGGGGATCTGTCAGAGCTTACAGAGAGTATCCGTAAGAAAGGCATTATGCAGAATCTGACGATCATCCCGGTGGAGTGCAGAGATCTTCCGGTGGAGCAGCAGCCGAGCATAAATGAGATCGACATGAACGGGAAATTCCTCGTACTGATCGGCAATCGCCGGATGGAGGCAGCCAAACAGGCAGGTGTTGAAAAACTTCCGTGCAGGATCGTCACAGGCATGTCAAAAAAGGATCAAATTGCCGTTATGCTGGAGGAGAATATGCAGAGGAACGATCTGAGCATTTCTGAGCAGGCGAACAGTTTTCAGATGATGTTAGATCTGGGAGATACCGTAGACGGTATCCAGGAAAAGACCGGCTTCAGTAAAAGCACCATCTACCACCGGCTGAATATCGCAAAACTGGACCCGGAAACGGTGGAGGAGAAAGTGAAAGACGAGAGCTTTCAGCTGAGTTTCGGAGATATGTACGCTCTGGAGAAGATTGAGAGTGCGGAGAAGAGGAGCGAGGTGCTGAAGAATGCCACGGATAGTCAAAATCTCCGCTACCTGATCGAAAATGCCGTGCAGGAAATTGAAAAAGAACGCAGATTAAATCTGTTTATCGAGACGGTGAAAAAACTCGGCATTCCCAAAGCACCCAAGGGAACCAGAACATGGTCATATGGTTGGAACACGGTGAAAAGTGTTTCATTGTCCCATATGGAAAAAGAATTTGACCAAAAGATCAAGGATATTGAAAACCAGCCGGATATCGAATCGCTTTTCTGGCTGGAGGAATATGACTGGGTATATATCTTGGAAAAGAGGAAGCAGGAGGAAGAGAAGAGAGAGCCGTCTCCGGAGGAACTGGAAAGAAAAAAGAGAAATGAAAATACAACGGAACTGAAAGCGCAGTGTAGTCATATTGTAGAGCGGATGAAGGAAGTGGTAAACACACTTGTAACAGATCAGATTGGAAACTCTGCCGACAAGGAAAAACACACAGAAGCTTTGTGGAAGATTATGGTGAAATGCGAAGCAGCACCAAGCTATGAAACTCTGTGGGATTTCTTTGATTGGGATGAACCGGAAGAGGATGATGAGGAAGAGTACGAAAGAATTGTAGAAGAAGAAACAGCCTCATTATCGATAACGGACCAGATGTTTATCTTTGCATGGGATGCAATAAAGTACAAGTCTTCTGCATATTATGATGGCAGCTACGACAAGAAAGACGGAAAAGCACTGATGGAGATGGCAGATATTTTGAAAGAATATGGTCTCATACTCTCCGAAACCGAACAAAGTGTTCTCGATGGCAGCAGTCCATTGTACACGAAGGAGGAAGACGATGCGTAGATGTGAGATCCCCGGCTGCATCCATGAGGGATGTCACAGTCACCATATTGTGTTCCGCTCCCAGGGCGGACCGGACATTACAATGAACCTGATACGGCTTTGCCCGTATCATCATAACATGTCTCCGGAAGGGGTACATATGAATCCTGCGCTGGACAAGCGCTTGAAGTGTGTGTTGCAGCAGGAATACGAAGTGTTATTTCCGGAAAACGAGCAGTCAGTGGAACTGGTAGCTGACCGGATCGGAATGAGCCGGAAGAAAGCAGAGAAGTATTTTTCAAAGGTTCAAAAGAATCCGGACGGCACCATGAACAGAGAAGATATTATCCGCCGGCTGATGGGCGGAAGACTTTATTGAAATTATCGAAAGGAGAAAGACAATGGCAAAAATCAAGATGTGCTGTATCCATTATGATGGTATGAGCAACAAGCCAATCCAGAGCCGGTGCAGAGCGTTGAAGAAGCTTTATTGCAGCTGCGAGGAAAAATGCAGCTTTTACAAGAGCCGGTCAGAATACAACATGGACGGCAGCAGGAAGAAAAGGTGATCACATGAGCAGAAAATTAACAGACTGCAAGTGGCCGGACTGCTTTCATTGTGATCGCCCGGACTGCGAATACAACGGAACGATCAAAGAGGATGGTAAGTATTTGAACAAGCTGATTTTATGGAGTAAATATCAGCACGCCTGCGAAGCAAGTGTAACGGCAAGGCAGGCGTATGAAAACCGTCATCCGGAGGTGATGGCAAACGAAATATATGCAAGAATAGTACATCCGCTGCCAAGGGCAGCAGAGAAAGGAGAACAAGATGTATTTAACACTGGGAATATTAGTCATATGCATTATGGCGATAACATGGATTCTCCTGTTACCTTTATTTCCGGCAATCGGGGAATATTACCTGATGCTGAAAAAGAGGTTAGCAGATGAAAATATAAAAGAAAAAGAAAAGGAGACAAACAATGAATAACACAAAAACTGGAGGAGTTATTGCAGGAATTATTATGGTGCTGGTGGTTGTAATGTTTGCGATTAATATTCAGGTCATTCCGGCCGGATATGTGGGCGTGCAGTACAACATTAACAAAGGCGTGGAAGAGAAGGTTCTGGGACAGGGCTGGCATATTACTGCGCCGACAGTGAAAGTAAAAACGTATACCGTAGGACTGGAGCAGTCATACCTGACGAAGGAGAAGAAAGGTGACTCCAAAAAGGACGAAAGCTTTTCGGCGAGCTCCTCAGAAGGAAAAGCTCTGCAGATTGATCTTACATATTCGTATCAGTTTAAGGCTGATAAGGTAAGCGAAGTATTTACCAGATTTAAGGGACAGAACGGTGAAGATGTTCGAGACAGGTTTATCAAGCCGAATATTGTTTCCTGGACCAAAGAGGTGATTTCACGGTATAAGGTATCGGACATTTTAGGATCTGAGAGGGCAAATGTCAATACGGCATTGACTGAATATCTGGCTGATAAGTTTGAAGAATATGGCATCACGATCAGCAACGTGTCTTTGATCGATATTACAGTAGACCAAAAGACCAGAGAAGCTATCAACGCTAAGATTACGGCGCAGCAGGAAGCAGAAACCCAGAAAATTAATAATCAGACTGCCATTGATAAGGCAAAGGCAGATGCAGAAGTACAGAAGACCGAAGCAGAAGCAAAGGCAAATGCGGAGCTGATATCGGCAGAAGCGGAGGCCAAAGCAAACAAGAAGCTCAGTAATTCCATTACGGACGAGCTGATTAAAATGAAAGAAGCGGAAGCCCGCCTCAAGCACGGATGGATTACAATTTCCGGAGCAGATAATACCATTGTGAAAGAAAAATAATTTGGCAGCAGATCAACAGGAGAATCACAGCCGGGTCCTGAAAAGGATCCGGCAAATATAAACTGCAATAACGAAATGAGAGGTAATTATGACAGATCAGGAATTAAAAGAAATAATATTGGAGATTAAAAACAGCACCATACCACTTCCAACGCAGCAGAAGATCATAAAGGAGCTGGAGGGCAGCAGATGGATTCCGACAACCTGCACCGTGGATCAAGTGATCAACGAATTGGAAGAGGAAAAAGAATATGCTTACGCAGATTTTGAAGCATATGTAAACGATGTCAGTCCCTGCTTGGATGCAGAATATGATGATCTATTCCACAGAGGACTGGAGAGAGCAATTAAGATAATAAAGGACGGTGGAAAGAATGACGCTGGATTTGGCAATACACGACCTAAAAGGAGCGTATGCAAGCGACTATAATAAGCAACTGGCTGAGTGGCTAGAAGAGCTGAAAATGCTTAGAGAATTAAAAAACGAGCATAGAAAGATTGGAAATATAGAGGGGTACAATCAAGGGTATAAAGAGGCTAACAATATTAAAAATGTACCAGTAGCATATGATGTGGATTGGGTTGTGAAACAGTTGAAAGAAAGACTATCTCTGTATCAAAGATTACAAAAATTACAAGACAGAGATTGTCTGCAATACGGCTACAAAATAGAAGCCACAAATGATGCAATCGAGATAGTAAAGGCGGGTGCGAAGAATGACTAATGCTGAAAGAATCAAACAGATGTCGGACAAAGATTTAGCAATATTTATTATGTGTCCAGCAGAGTACGATGTGGCATTTACTAAGAGTTGCGGATGCAACGGAGAAATGAATAAAAAACTGTTATCAATGCACATTGGAATGGCTACGGCAGGAAAGTGAGGGATGATATGGCAGAAAAAAGAATTGAGAAGAGTGAAAAAGAATGCGGTTAATTGATGCGGATAAGTTGGTATCGTACTTAAATGATTATGCATTACAGGAAGCACCATTCAGGGGAAGAGTGCAATTGAGATAGTAAAGGAGATTATCAATGATTAAAGCAGAAAAAGGAACAGTTATGGCAAATGGCCCAGCAGGAGAATTGCTTACAGAGTATTCAGAGATTACAAAGTGCATTTACGAGGCATTAAAAGAAAGAACAGATGAAGATTTTGCAAAAGAACAGATGGATCTAGCTCACAAAACGGGCTTTATGTCAGAAAAAGAAGCAATTATAACGCTTGCGAAATTATTGAATGAGGCGTTAATGAGAAAAGGAGGGAGATCATGAATAAAACAATCTTAATGGGTCGTTTGACCCGTGATCCGGAGATCAGATACAGCTCCGGCGATGAACCAACAGCGATTGCAAGATATACCCTTGCAGTCGACCGCAGATATAAGCGTCAGGGCGATGAGCAGACTGCGGACTTTATCAACTGTGTCGTATTCGGCAGGGGAGCAGAGTTTGCGGAGAATTATCTTCATCAGGGTACCAAGATCGTGGCAGTTGGACGGATCCAGACCGGAAGCTACACCAATAAAGACGGCCATAAGGTTTATACCACAGAGGTCATTGTTGAGGAACAGGAGTTTGCCGAGAGCAAAGCGGCAGCAGCACAGAATGAAAACAGAGGAAGCAGTACGGGAAACACACCAAGACCGGCGCCGGCGTCTGATCCGGGAGACGGCTTCATGGATATTCCGGATGCAATCGAGGAGGAGCTGCCGTTTAACTAAAGGAGGGTCGCATGGCAAAGAAAGAATTAACCAGGAAAGAATATGAGAAAATTAAACGCATGGATCATCACGCAATGAAGTGCTACATAGAAAGTGTTTACTGGTCCGGCTATGATGCCGGGGCAAGAGAAGAGCAGGCAGATCAAATACACAACAAAATGCCGACGATCGATCAGATCCGTGACGAGATAGGCAAGATCAAAGGCATTGGTGAAAAGAAGCAGCAGGCAGTGATAGATGCGATTATTATAATATGGGAACAGGAGGGCAGCAGATGTTAAGCGAGGAAGTAAAGAAGATGAGATTGCAGCATATGTCTCTGGTGCCGACAGAGGGAGTTTGTAAATTCTGTGGACAGATCACAGCCATAGAGGTACCAGAGGACTGGCTGGACGAAGAGAAGAATGAATATGCAACGGAAATGTGTAAGTGCCCCGAAGCGGACTGGTATCGACTGAATAAGCTTAAGAAAGAAAAAGGCCGGAAGCGGGTCAGATCATTATTTGAACGTGACCAGTCGGATGTAGTCAAGAAATTCCCGAAGGCAGCAGTGGAATTGATCGCAGATGAAGATATCAGCAGCATCACGGTCAAGATTGATGATGTAACAAAGGCAGACATTAAAACAGGATCAAAAGGCGGTATCCGGGTGGAGCGGACGGATACCACAAAACAGATGGAGGAGTAGACACAATGGTAAGTAAGGAGACAAAGGAAACGATCTTGGCTACAATAGACGAGGTGTTCCAAAAGATGAATTCCATCTCATGGATTGATCGTCAAAAGGCAATGTCCAAGGAAGCATTTAAGAATACAGAAAAGATCCTGTATTGTTTCAACGTTCTCAAGGAACATGTCTCGAACGAGCAGGAATACCTTGAGATTGCATTGCACAGGAAAAGTAAGTCGATCACCTCATACATAAAAAACGGCGGAGGACCGGTGGATGATGATACAAAGCTGCGTGACCGGATGGACTCGTATCATCGAAGTTTGAATGACGTGAAGCGAGTAGAAGCGGCGTTGGAGCACATCAAAGAAATGAAAGGCTATGAAATTATTGAGATACGGTATTTCAATCACAAGGCAGGTGGTGAAAAGTATACTTGGGAAGAAATTGCTTCAATGCTTGCTGGCTCTAACGGATATTCGGACAATCTAAACGAAAAGACCGTCCGAGCGTATAAAAGCAAGATCATCAAAGAGATGGCTGTTTATCTGTTTGGGTCCGATGCGATATAATATTGCCCGAATTGCGACCCTAGACATATGCTTTTTAACGTGTTAAAATTTTTACAATTAGTTTTTGTCATAATTCATTAAGGCGTATTTCCTTTGAAGGAAATGCGTCTTTTTTTCGTGGGGAAGGTGGTGAAATGTCAGATGTCAAGATAAAGGCGGAAGCGGATTATATGTCCGGGATGAAGTATAAGGACATTGCAGAGAAATACAACGTATCACTGAATACGGTCAAGAGCTGGAAAAAAAGATATGCTTGGGACAGATCCGGGGATGCAAAAAAAGGTGCACACAAAAATACAAAAAGGGTGCACACAAAATCAGATTCCAAAGGATGCAAAATGTCCGGCAGCAGTCCGCCTCCTTCAGAGGAAGTGGTGAATCTGGCGGATAATTCGGATCTGACTGAGAAACAAAGGCTTTTCTGTATTTATTATATTCGCAGTTTTAACGCTACGAAGGCGTACATGAAAGCATATGATTGCGAATATGAAACAGCGGCGGCAGCAGGTTCGCGAATGTTAAGAAATGTTAAGGTGAAAGAGGAAATTAACAATCTCAAACAGGGACGTCTCAACCGGGAGATGCTTTCTGAGGAGGATATCGTGCAGAAATACATTGATATCCTGTATGCAGATGCAAAGGATTACATTGATCCGAAGCGAAATAAGATCGACCTGAACAATCCGTTCGCTGATGGAACACTTGTGAAGAAGGTCAGCTTCGGTAAGACGGATAGTGTGGAGTTACTGGATAAGATGAGAGCATTGCAATGGCTGGCGGATCATATGAGTCTGGCTACAGAGAAGCAGAAAGCAGAGATTGAACTGTTGAAAGCGAAAGCGGAAGACAGCAGCCGGGCAGATGAGGAACAGCTTCAGGAGAAAGAGAACAATGTGGAAGAGATTCTGAAGCAGTTGCATGATGTGGATCCGGATGAAGTGATGGAGTGAGGATGGTGAGAATATGAAACTGGTATTATCGCCAAAGTTTAAAGATTTCCTGACTACCAGAACCAGGCGGGATTATCTGGAAGGGACCACGGCAGCAGGCAAGACCACGGTAGGAATCTTTAAATTTATGATGATGGTTGCAGACTCCGATCTTAAGTTTCATGTGATTGCCGGAGCAGATCTGGGTACCGTGGAGAAAAACGTGATCAATTCAGAGCTTGGCCTGATCGCCCAGATGGAAGGGTTGGCAGATTATTACCCGAAAGGACAGGGAAAGATCAGCCTCCCTCACATCAAGTACCGGACAAGAAAAGGAATGAAGATCATTTATGTATGCGGCTTTGATAACAAAGCCCGCTGGAAAAAGGTTCTTGGTTCACAATCCGGCTGCGTATACATTGATGAGGTAAATACGGCAGATATGGAGTTTCTGCGTGAGATCACCCACCGATGCAAGTATATGATGACTACCTCCAACCCGGATGCGCCGGATAAGCCAGTGTATAAAGAATTCATCAATCACAGCCGTCCTTTGAAGAGATATGCCGCAGATTATCCTGTGGAGCTTCTTGCGGAGCTGAAGGAAGAACCGGTTAAGGGGTATGTACACTGGTATTTCACATTTTATGACAATGCTTCCATGACACCGGAGGACATTCAGGAAAAGATCGATGCCGTTCCGAGAGGGACGAAGATGTATAAAAACAAAATACAGGGGTTACGAGGCAAGGCAACCGGTCTTGTCTTTTGTAATTTCAGCAAAAAGCACCATGTCATCACGAAGGAACAGGCAAAGAAATATATCCGGAGCACAGGGCAGCAGACAGAATGGTTTGAATACTTTACCTCCGGGCTGGATACGGCGTACTCTACGACATCCCCAGATACCATTGCTATGAGCTTCGTTGGGATCACGAACAAAGGGCGGTGCATTGTACTGGATGAGAGAGTTTACAACAACGCCAGTCAGACGGTCCCGATCGCTCCGAGCGATACCGTAGTCAATTATGTGGCATTTCTGGAGAGGAATCGAAAGGAATGGGGAGGTCAGGCAAGGAATGTTTTTGTGGATAGTGCAGATCAGGCAACATTGACGGAATGCGCAAAGTACAAACGTGCCCACCCGGAATGCCTTTATATATTTAACAATGCATACAAGAAAGTAACGATCATTGATCGTATTATGCTGCAGCTTGGCTGGATGGCATATAACGAGGAAAGACAGGCGCGCTATCAGGTGGTTGATACCTGTGTGAACTACATCCGGGAACTGGACAACTACAGCTGGAAAGAGGATAAGGATGAGGAGCCGGAAGACGCAAACGATCACATGATCAACAGTACACAGTATGCATGGATTCCATACAAGCACAAGATAGGAGGACGATCATGAGCACATTACATTTGATCATAATATGCGTAACCATAGTTTTTTGTGTAGCGCTGGCAAGCGATGGAGGAAATAGATGAGGTGGTTTAACAGAATGAGTGAGAATGTAAAACAGAGAATGCAGAGCTGGCTGCAGATCACGCCGGCAAACGTGCATAGTTTCAATATACAGGAGACGATGGACTTTCAGGCAAATGTGATCAAAAACAGAATATGGTATCTGGGAGATCCCGATGAGCTGGCACAGTTATACAGTCAGATTGACAGCAGCCAGAACAGACTCCGCTTCTGGGCGGCACGAAGCAGTACAGGCAGAGAGATCCGCAAGATGCACATCGGCCTGCCTGCGATCATGGTAGATATGCTGACCAGTATTATTATGACGGATTTTGATGAAGTCACTGTGCCGGACAAAAGAAAGGACGCATGGCAGCAGATCAGCCGAGAGAATAAATTTAAGTCCCTGCTGGAGGAGGCAGTCAGCCAGACATTATATCTGGGGGATGGAGCCTTTAAGATTTCACTGGATACCAGGATGAGTGAGTATCCGATCATAGAATGGTACCCGGCAGACCGGATCGATATCATCTATGACCGGGGGCGGATGAAAGAGGTGGTCTTTAAGACTGCCTACAAAGAAGGCAATAAACAATATGAGTTGCAGGAGCATTATGGTTATGGATATATCCGGAATGAGCTTCTGCATAATGGACAAAAGGCAGAACTGAAGAACGTCTCTGCGTTAGCCGGATTGAAAGATATCCGCTTTGATGATTCGTTCTGCATGGCGGTGCCTTTTTATATTTACAGCAACCCACGGACGAAAGGAAGAGGCAAGTCAATCTTTGACGGTAAAACAGATGACTTTGATTCTTTGGATGAAGTATGGAGCCAGTGGATCCAGGCAATGAGAGACGGACGTGCAACAAAGTATATTCCGCAGGACCTTATTCCTAAGAATCCGGAAACAGGAGCACTTCTAAAGCCTAACCCGTTCGACAACACATTTATCACAATGGACGGAGGAATGAGAGAAAATGATACCGACAAGGTGGAGGTTACACAGCCGAACATTCCCCATGAGTCGTATCTGAGCACATATATCACCGCATTGGATCTCTGCCTGCAGGGAATTATCAGTCCTTCGACCATCGGAATTGACGTGAAGAAACTGGATAATGCCGAGGCACAGCGTGAGAAAGAAAAGACCACGCTATACACCAGAGGTAAGATTATCGATGCGCTGCAGACCACAATACCGGAGCTGATCAATATCGTATTCAAATCGCTGGATACCTTGAATCAGGTAGCGGTGGAGGAGACAGAAATATCGGTGGAGTTTGGTGATTATGCAAATCCATCGTTCGAATCACAGATTGAGACTGTGGGGAAAGCTAAGTCCAGTGCCATTATGTCCAATGAGGCTGTTGTGGATGAGCTGTATGGTGATACCAAGACAGAGGAATGGAAGCAGGAAGAGATCAATCGTTTAAACGCCAGAGATGGAGTGGAGACGATGGAAGAGCCGGCGTTGAATATGGATGGGCTTGAAGTGAAAAAACAGTCGGCAGCAGAGAGCGAGGGAGGAATGACAGGTGAAAGTAAAAGTAAGTCAAAAGATGTACGGAATGTCCCGGAAGGAGTATCAGAAACTTCTTGAGGTTGCATCGGAACAGGTACCTTTTGGGATCTATGCGGTAGAGAAGACCGGTTACGCAGAGTTGCGGTGCGACCGGTGCAAATCCGTCACGCAGCTAAAGGCATTAACCAGACAGTTTAAATCACAGGGCTTCAAGGTACATTCTAACCGATAGGAGATATCACCATGGAGAATATGGATTATGATGTGGGGAAAGCATTTGCGGCCATAGAAAATGAGCTGCTGGATTCCATGATGCGGAATATGAAACGGCACCGTGTAGAGGAAACGAAAGAGGGCTTTCAGTGGGAACAGTGGCAGGCGAAACAGCTTGCCGGACTGGAAGAATACCGCAGAAAACACAAAGGAAAACTGGAAGAGCGGTATGAGGCGATCAATTCCAAGATGCGGATGGCGATCCTGCAGGCGAATGCTCAAGGGAAAATGGCGCAGGAGAAGAAAATACTGGAGGCAATCCGCAAGGGTGCTAAGCTGCACCGGGCAACGGATAAGCTGCAGGGAGAATTCTTTCGGGTCAATGACCGGAAGATGAACGCCCTGTTGGATGCCGTAGAGAGTGATATGAAGCGTGCTGAGAATGCAATCCTGCGAATGCATGATGATAAAGTTCGCCGGGCAATTTTTAATGCACAGGTATATGCAAACAGCGGAGCCGGTACCTATGAGAAAGCAGTCGATATGGCAGTGAAAGACTACGCTGCTGCAGGAATTAACTGCATTCGGTATAAAGACGGTAAGCAGGTCAATATAAAATCCTATGCCAGAATGGCACTCAAGACGGCAGGACTTAGAGCATACCTTACAGGAGAGGGAGCCAAGAGGCAGGAGTGGGGCATACATACTGTTATCATCAATAAACGTGGAAATCCATGTCCGTTATGTCTACCGTGGGTAGGCAGAGTGATGATTGATGATGTGTGGTCCGGAGGCACGGCAGCAGAAGCAAAGAAAATGGGGTACCCATTGATCAGCCAGGCGATGAAAGCTGGACTATATCATCCGAATTGCCGAGATTCCCATACCACATACTTTCCGGGGATATCCACACCTCCGGATAAGAAGTGGAAGAAATCAGAGCTTGCAGCTGTAGAGAAGAATGTAAAGCAGGAAGCCAGGCGGCAATACGCCGAGAGACAGGAGGAGAAGTTTGATCGTCTGGAACGGTGTGCGATAGATCCGGAAAATAAACGGGTGTATGCAATTCGGAGAAAAGAGTGGTTAGATAAGACAAAGAAAGCTGAGAATGCAAAATTACAGATTGAAGCTGAAAATGAGCAGATAACACTTTTAAAGAAGTATGGTAATCTGGCGAATATAATGCTGAATGGAACGTCTGATGATATGAGTAAGTGGAGTAAACTGCAAAGAATATCAGGAAAGACAGAAAAGAAATTATTATCCAAAATGTCAGAGAGCGCTGGTAACTGGGAGACTTTGCTCAAAATGCAGTCAGAGAGCACCATGAAGCCATTTTTAAGTCAGCTATTAGATGTGGCAACAGACACAGAACTTGGTGCGTTGAATCTTTGGAGTGGTACAACTTATGTTAATATCAATCGTTATTTAAGATTTGGCATAAATGTTGATGATATTTCAAAAAATGCTGCAAAGAATATTGAGACAGTCCTTAATAAAACCGCTACACCAAAAGAAATTATAGTCCGAAGGGGAACCGGGACAAAAGAGATATTTCAAAAGATGGTGGGTGATTGGAAAAGTGACCCAAGTGTTTTGACTGGTCAAGAGTTTTCAGATGCTGGATTTGTTGCAACGTCACCAATGAAAGAAGGTGGTTTTAGTGGTGTCGGTGAAAATCAGGCAGAATTGTTTATAAGAGTGCCAGAAGGCACACATGGAGCATATATTGCACATGAGGCCCATAATGAACTAGAAAAAGAATTTTTGTTGCAAAAAGGATATACATATAGGATAATTAAAGCAGAATACAGAAGTAATCCTATATTTCCAGAAGAAAAAGATTTAAAAGTATGGTGCGAGGTGATACTGAATGGATAAGTATTCATGGGATAACCCTGAATTACAGATTATTTGTGGCGAATGTCATCTGAAGGATGCTGATCCGAGATTGTGCCATTGCGTTGAACCGCCAATGGAAAAGAAATTTATTCCAACAGATACGGATCAATGCTCTTTTATTCGCGAATCTTATTGGCAGAGAGTTCCGCAAGAGCAAAGAGATGAATGGACAGAGTTCATAAGAAAAAGAAGTGAAAGATATTATTCAAACAATAATGGCGGGAAAGAATAAATTGAAAATATTAGGCAGGATAACTGCAGATGAAGAACATCACAGTCGAAAAATGAAAGAGGCATAACTATGGCTTATGAGGATATATACAAAGGATTAAATACCGAAGAAAGAGAAAGAATGTTGCGGCAGGATATTCCGAAGTTTGAGACGGTAGGAGAATTTGAACAGACAGAGGAAGATAGAAAAAAAGCGAGAGAAACTCTGATGAAGTTTATTCGTCTTGGAAGACGAGCAGAAAGAGAAAAAAGAGTGATCCCCTTGACAGAAGAAGAATTGAATCGAGAGGATTAAGTGAAAATAAAGAGATTTTAAGCATCCGAAGAGGGTGCTTTTTTAATGAAAAAATATATGCCGGATATCCGGAGAAAGCGAGGACAAGGAGAAGAGATTAATGACTTGCAGGAATTTATTGTTATGAAGTGTGCGAATAGAACATTAGTGCCGTGGCTTGCTTCACAGACTGATGTGCTCGCTGAAGATTGGAAAATTATAGATTAGGAGGTGATCCAATATCTCCCAACTGTGGGTAAAACAGTATACGACATCCGAAAGGGTGTTTTTTTATTGCAATTTTATATTGCAACTCTGCCCGAAGGCGAACCGAACACTTTGTTCGGGGATAAACTACGAGGAGACACCTGAGAACAAAACTGAGTGAGACACACGTAAAACTGGATGGGGAGACACCCCTACAACTGAAAGGAGCAATAAATTATGAGAAAGAACATGTTACCAATGAATCTGCAGCTTTTTGCTGATCCGGAACCAAGTGGTCAGAATGCCGGCGGACAGCCGGAGCCGAACGGCACACCGGCACCGCAGGCGGGGCAGCAGGAACCGCCAAAGACACCGGAGATTGATTATGAGAAGCTTGCAAGCGTGATCGAAGGAAAAAAGTCAGTTGCAGAGGATACCGTGCTGAAGAATTACTTCAAGAAGCAGGGATTGAGTAAGGAAGAAATGGACAGTGCCATTGGTGCATACAAGAAGCAGAAACAGGAATCCGAACCGGATCCGACTGCCTTACAGGCACAGGTGGTACAGGCACAGCAGTTGGCAGTTGCGTCTGAGATTGAGAAGGAGGGCGTGCTGATCGGCGTGGAGATGGGGCTTGATGTGAAAACAATTCCGTATGTGATGAAGCTGGTGGATACATCTGCAGCGGTGGCAGACGGTAAGGTGGACACAGATAAACTCAAGGAAGCAATCAACAAGGTACTGGAGGATGTTCCGGCGCTTAAGCAGGGAAAGTTGGAGGGGCAGTCCAAGGGATTTGTACAGGTAGGAGCCGGACAGACCGGCAGCCAGACAAGCACCGCAGGGCAGCAGTCGGCTACTCCGGTGATCCCGACAAAACGTTGGAATCGTTTTAATTAAAAAGAAAGGTGAAATAAGGTGATAATATGGCATTAAATTATGCAGAACAGTGGAGTCCGGAATTATTGGAGATCCTGATGCAGGGAACATTGACTTCCCCGTTTGTAACAAGCAACGTAAAATGGCTGGATGCAAAGACTTTTCATTTTACTCAGATGAGCGTGAGTGGTTATAAGAACCATGCTCGTAATGGTGGCTGGAATCGTGGAAATTACGCTCAGACAGATGTAGCGTACACGGTAGAACATGATCGAGATGTATCTTTTCTGGTGGACAAGGCAGATGTGGATGAGACCAATGAGACAGCGTCCATCCAGAATATCAGCAGAGTCTTTGAACAGACACAGGTGGTACCGGAGACGGATGCACTGTTTTTCTCAAAGGTGGCAAAGAAAGCGCAGGAGACGGATGGATATCATTCATCCACGGCGACATCTGCGTATACCAAGGCGAAGGTCTTTGGCATGCTTAAGGATATTCTGGCAAAGGGTAAGCTTCGCCGTTATAAGGCGAATGGTGCTCTGATCATGTATGTCCGCAGCGAGATCATGGATGCTCTGGAACAGTCTACGGAGTTTACCCGTAAGATTGAGATGACTCAGATCGCAGAGGGCGGCATGGGAATTGAGACCCGTGTAACTGAAATTGACGGTGTGCCGATCATGGAGGTCGTAGATGATGAGAGATTCTATGATGCCTTTGACTGGGATACGGAAGCTGGTGGATTTGCTCCGCTGAAGAAGGTGGCAGCAGACAGCAGCCACGGAGTAGAAGCCGTGACAGGTGCGCATAAGATCAATGTGCTGGTAGCATGCGGACAGACCTGTAAGACGGTACCGAAGATCTCCAGCATTTATTATTTCGCACCGGGAGCCCATACAGAGGGAGATGGATATCTGTATCAGAACCGTTCCCTGTCGGATGTATTTGTGTTCCCGAATGGCAAAGATGGCAAGATCGATTCTATCTTTGCAGATGTGGATACCACTGAGTATACCGCCTAGGAGGGATGCGGATGTATGCCGATAAGGAATACTACACGGAAACCTACGGCGGTTCTTTGATCGGAGAGAAAGAACTGACACGACTGTTAGAGAAAGCCAGCCGGCAGATCGATACGTTGACATTCTGCAGAATCCGTGAGATTGGTTTCGACCGTCTCACGGCATTCCAGCAGGATCAGATTCAGTATGTGACCTGCATGCTGGCTGATTTTATCTATGAGAATCAGGATGAGCTGGAGTCTATGTTGTCATCCTATGGAATCAATGGTGTGACCATGACCTTCTCAAGTGGAGTCAATGTCACGAAGGTGCAGGGCGTTGTGATCCGAACCGACATTTATGCGGAGCTGGATAAGACAGGGCTGTGCTGCAGAATGATTTAGGAGGTGGCAGTGTGCGTTATCCGTGTCTGGTAAAGAAACGTCAGTGTAAGACGCCGGTAAAAGTATCTCTGGAGCAGGAGGAGCTTAGCGTGTACGGTGAGCCGGTAATAGCAAAGGAGATTGAAACAACATGTAACTATCAGGACAGCGCTAAGACGGTGCTGACAGCAGAGAAAAAGCTGATCCAGTTGTCGGGGGTGGCTTTATTTCCGGGAGATATCGCTCCAGATCTGCCGAATCTCAGTGGAGGAACCATTGAGATAAACAGGGAGAAGAGGAGAATATTCCAGGGAAGAAAAGCCAGAAACCCGGATGGAACAGTAAATTACAGTGAATTGGATGTGATGTAATGGCAGTGAATTCAACGATCAAGATCGATCAGGGCAAAATAAGGAAGCTGACAAGGGCAAGCATCAGGGCTCTGGAAAAGACCGCAGAGGCGGTTCATACAGAAATTGTGCAGGCTCAGGTAATGCCGAGAGATACCGGAGCTTTGCAGAATGAAAGCACCTTTGTGGATTACAGCAACAGTAGTCAGGGAAGCTGCTCTATCGTATCAGATACCCCGTATGCCAGACGATTGTATTATCATCCGGAATATCAATTCTCGAAGGATGAGAACCCGAATGCAAGAGGTAAGTGGTATGAACCGTGGATGAAGGGCGGGGAACACGAGACATTTGCGAGGGATACCTTCAAAAAGAACTACAGAAGGGAGACAGGTTTATGGTGACTTTATCGGATATCAGAGATTATGTGGCAAAACTCGCTATTGTAAAAAATGAACGCTGCTACATGGGAAAGATGGACACAAAGCATGAAGAAAGTATCGGTTGTTATCATCTTCGCAGGAGTGGATCGCCTCGCATCCCACTGGGAGGACAGGAGAACATGACGTTCGATGTACTTCCGGTATCCTTCTTGATCCATTGGAACAAAAACGCTGCACAGACAGATCAGATAGCCAATGAGCTGTATCGGATCCTGCAGGATCTGAGAGATGTAACCGTAAACAATAAGCAGATAAAATTTTGCATCATGCAGGTACCGTATCCGCAGGATGTTGGAACAGATGAATCGGGTATTTTTGAGATGGTCATTGAAGTAGAGTTTTACTGCAGCAAAGAAGTGAAGGAGGAGAAATAATCATGGCAGCAAAAGAGGGAGTATTTCCTTGTTATGAAAATCAGTTCCACGTAGGAGCTACGAAGGCGGATAAGGTGACTATTGCAGAATGCGAAAGCTTCTCGGTATCCATCGACAATGGCGTCGAGACCTGGAACTCATTTACACAGGAGGGATGGCAGAGCGCATTACAGACGGCTAAAGCAATCACTATTTCGGTCAGCGGAAAACGTTGCATTGGCGATGCCGGTAACGATCTGGTTGCAGGCAAGTGGCTGGCAAATGGTCAGGATGCATACGTTTACTTTGACTGGACATTCCCGGATGGTACGGTAGTTGCATGGGATAAGGCGGTTATCAATGTAACGAATGTCAATGGCGGAGATTCTACGAATGTGGCTCCGCTGGAGTTTGATATTGTATCGAACGGTAAGCCGACAGTCACGAATCCCAGCTAATGCGGCGCAGGAGGCGTCGCTGACGAACCCAGCAGCCGTAGCTGACGAAAGTGAACCGGCTGCAAAATCAAAGAAATAGAAGATGATGAGGAGCTGATCTGCCAAGCAAACGGCAGCAGCTCCTTTTGTATTGCCGAAAGGCGGAACGGAGGAAGAACATGGCAAAGGTTATTGATATTACAGATAAGTTAAATTTTGAGGAAAGTCCTGCAATCACGATTAAAGGGCAGGTATATAAAGTGAACGATTCTGCAGAAACAATGTTGAAGCTGATGGGATTGTTTGATGACAGATCAGAGGCAGAGGCGGTGCCGGCAGCCTATGAGCTGCTCTTCTCGGAAGAGGACAGGGAGAGATTAAAGGGGCTGAATCTGAATTTCAAGGATTTCATGACTTTGATTGAGGAGGCAATGGATCTGGTCCGTGGAGGAGATGATGATACTCCCAGCGGGGAGTAGCGAGAGTTACTATGATCTGTTCGAGGACTGGGACCTGATTGTATCCAGTGTTCTGGAACAATATGGCATCCGTATTTATTCAGCGGAGTTTAAAGGAATGAAATGGCTGGAGTTTTCTGCTTTGATTTCCGGTATTGGTCCGGACACGGCTCTGGGAAGAGTTGTGGCAATCCGTGCTGAGACGGACAAAGAAGTGATTAAGCATTTTTCAGATGATCAGAGACGGATCTGGAGAGAATGGAGAAACAAGTCCGCAAAGCAGAAAAGTCCGGAAGAGGTACAGAACTACCTTGAGATGTTTAAGGCAGCATTTGTCAGAATGGCAGGTGATAGCGATGGATGAGAAAAAGCAGAAGAAAGTGAGATGTCCATATTGCGGATATGAGCTTCCGATATTTTATTCGTCAAAATCAGAAGCCAGAGATATTTATACGGTATGCAAAGGGAGAAACTGTAAAAAGAAATTTAGAATAACGTTGGTCAAGTAGATGCCATTATGAGCCGATGACCGCGCACTAGGAGGTGAGCGCATTGGCTGATGGTCAGAGTGTTGGTAAAATTCATCTTGATCTTGGAATTAACAGCAAAAATTTCAGCAAATCCATGTCCGGAATAGAGGGTATGGCAAAAAAGGCGGCGAAAACTCTGGCCGCTACGTTTGCAGTAAAGGGAATTACAGATTTTGGAAAACAGTGTTTGGATCTCGGTTCTGATCTGACCGAGGTGCAGAACGTAGTCGATTCGGCATTTGGTCCGAAGGTATCTAAAAAGGTGGACAGTTTTGCAAAGGATGCTGCGACCTCTTTTGGCTTATCGGAGACGATGGCTAAGAGGTATGCGGGTACCTTCGGAGCTATGGCTACTGCGTTTGGATTTTCTCAGGATCAGGCAGCGGACATGTCTACGCAGCTTACCGGGCTGGCAGGAGATGTTGCATCCTTTTACAATATTTCGCAGGATGAGGCGTACACAAAGCTGAAATCTGTATTTACCGGCGAGACGGAGTCGTTAAAAGATCTCGGAGTTGTTATGACGCAGACAGCGCTTGACAGCTACGCTATGGCGAACGGCTTTGGCAAAACGACAGATAAGATGACTGAAGCAGAGAAGGTGGCTCTGCGATACAAGTTCGTACAGGATCAGCTTAGCATTGCATCCGGAGACTTTGCAAAGACATCCGGGTCGTGGGCGAACCAGATGCGTATTCTGTCTCTGCAGTTCGATTCGTTAAAAGCATCTATCGGGCAGGGACTGATCAATCTGTTTACGCCGATCATTCAAAAGGTCAATGCCCTGATGAAGAAAATGGTCGGGCTGGCATCGATTTTCAAACAGTTTACCGAAATGCTCACCGGGAACAAGAACAAAGATGATGGTATCGCAGCTACGGCAAATATGGCAGCAGATGCAGACAGCAATATGTCGGGAGCATCTTCTTCAGCGGCGGATCTGGCAAAGAATACCACGGCAGCAGGAAAGGCTGCGAAAAAAGCGAAGAAGGACATGTTTGGTCTGGCGTCTTGGGATGAGCTTTCGAATAATTCTTCTTCGAAGGATTCTGATTCAGGAAGCACAAGTGCAGGAAACGGAACGGGAGCGGTAGGAGGGAGTAATGCTGCAGCAGGTTCCAGTGTTCTGGATAAGGTAGGAGAAAGCGCCGGAAAACTGTCTGGCATACTGGGGAAGGTAAAGGAAGAATTTGTTGATCTTGCCAAGAGATTTGCAGCCGGTTTTCAGCTGGGGCTTGGAAATACGAAACAGGTATTTCAGAGCATTAAGGACGAAATTCGTTCTATCGGTCAGTCTTTGATAGATATATTTACGGATCAAGCTGTAATCGATGCCGTAAAAAAGTGTGCGGAAAAGATAGCAACGGCACTTGGAAAGATTGCTGGAAGCATTGCAAGCGTTGGTCTCACGTTGGCAGATCTACTGGTGGGAAGCCTCGCAAAGTATCTGGAACAGCATAAGAGGGACTTGGTTAAGCATCTGGTGAACTTGTTTGATATTACAGGGAAAATTGCGGAAATTGTTGGAAACTTCGCTGTGGTAGTAGCGGATATTGCAGCAGTATTTCGTTCAGATGAAGCCAAACAGATCGGTGCAAATCTGCTTAATATTTTTGTAGAAACGAAGCTTAATGTGCTTACGCTGATGGCGAAAGTGGGTAGAGATATCATTGACACCCTGACCGCACCAATTATAGAGAACAAGGATAAGATCAAAGAAGTTTTAACAAATGTAATTAAATCCTTGTCATCGATAATTGGTACAATATCAGATGTTGTGACTAATACATGGGACAAGATTCAGAACGTATATGATCAGCACATTCATCCACTGTTTGAAAAAATAAAGGAAGCACTGTCAACATGGGTTGGAACAATTTTAGATGGCTACAATAAACATATTGTCCCTGTTTTAGATCAATTTGCGAAGAAGTTTAAAGATGTTGTTGAAAAATATGTTCAGCCAGCGATTGATGCTGCATTGGATGCTGTTGGGAATCTTGCTGACATGCTCTCCAGCGTACTAAACAAAGTACTGAAGCCGCTTATTAACTGGGTAATTGCAAATATCATTCCTGTTTTGGCGAAAAACTTCCAGAAAGCCGGAAATATTATACTTGCAGCGATGAAAGGTGTGTCACAGATCATACAGGGAGTTTCGGAAGTGTTTTCCGGAATCTGTAAGATTATCAAAGGCATCGTTGACGGTGAATGGAAAACGGTCTGGGAAGGGGAGAAGGACATTGTCGGAGGTGTTCTCACTGCAATTCAGGGACAGTTTACTGCCGGATGGACAGCTATTAAAACAACATTCCGACCGGCGGCAGTCTTCTTTGAAACGATAGCGTCTGCAATCAAGGGAGCCTTCCAAGGAATTGGAGAGTGGTTCAAAACTACCTTTAGCGGAGCAAGTGATAAGTTGAAAAGTGGCTTTTCGGGAGTAAAGTCGTTCTTCGGCGATAAAAGTAAAGAGGTAAAAGATGCCTTTACAGGTATTCCGGATTGGTTCAAAACAAAGTTCGCAAGTGCATACGATAAAGCCAGCGGAGCTTTCGCAAAAGCAAAAGATAATTTTAAAGCGATCAGAGATAATATCAAGGCGCCGTTTGGAGGAATAGCAGATTGGTTTGAATCGACATTCAAAGGTGCTTGGGAAAAAGTCAAGGACGTATTTTCTTCAAGAGGAAAGATCTTTGCCGGAATTAAAGAGGGAATGGAAAAGACCTTTAAGACAGTGGTGAATGGGCTGATCTCCGGCATTAACGTTATCGTATCGAAACCTTTTGACAAGATCAATAAAATGCTCAACACGATCCGCAAGGTTGGTGTTGGCAAGATCAAACCGTTTGAGAAGCTGTGGGAGGAGAATCCGATCACGGTACCGAAGGTTCCGGCACTGGCACAGGGCGGATATGTGAAAGCAAACACACCGCAGCTTGCAATGATCGGTGATAACCGTCATTACGGCGAGGTGGTATCGCCGGAGGATAAACTGCAGGCAATGGCGGTAGAAGCCGGGCGTTTGGCAGCAGAGTCTACTTCTGCAGCATTGGTACCGGTGATTGAAAGGTTGTGCAATGCGATCATCACATTGGAGAACACGTCCGGAGGAGTAGAGCTGGAGCAATACAAAGAGGGCGATCTGCTTCGCGTAGTAAGAAATGAAAACTCAAAATATAAAAAGCAGCATGGTGTGTCTGCATTGACGTAAGGAGGGGATGCGATTGTACGATGAAAGCAAAGGGTTGATCGCTATTGCGACCGGCTATTCAGATGGAAAATACACCTATGAGAAGCTAAATCACGATTTGCTGCAGCAGGATACGGTTCAGTCCACTCCGGATCAGATGCAGGACAAAGACTCTTATACAAATGCGAAAGGTTATCTCAAGAGAACTGTGATGGAGCATTCCAGATCGAAGTGGGAGGCAAATACACATATCATTTCCGACGAAGAACTGGATCAATTATTGAGCTTGTTCGATAAAGGCTTTGCGGTGAAAGATGGTGAATGCTCGAAGAAGAAAAGACAGCTGTGTGTTCGTTATTATAATGATTGGAAAAGGGACTATGCAACTATGATCTGCTATGTTCCGGATATTACATTTCAGTACAAAACAAAGCTTAAAGGCAGACTGTATTATCAGCCTGTCCGTTTTGCTTTTATAGAGTTGTAGGAGGTGGTTTTATATGGTGGATCTAACAGATGCCCAAAAGAAAATCTTTTGCAGCGGTACATATTTTCATGGCTATCAAATGCACTTCCCGGATCTGGGTCTGACGATCGGCAACGATACAATTCATTCCGAAGCGGTGACGATCAAGGAAAGTATCTGCGATGAAGAGGAGCTTGTACTCGGAGGCTGCATTGCATCCTCTTGCGAGTTTGAGGTGTCGGAGATCTTGCAGAACGAGCTGAACGGGCAGGGATTTATCGCCATTCAGGAGACGGTGGATGAAGATGGCGATACAGCGATACAGCTGCCGATGGGATATTATCAGGTTGATTCTGCGGAACTGGTGGATGACAAGGATTATAAGAAGGTCGTGGCGTATGACGCTTTATATGGAGCATCCGTGGATGTCTCTGAGTGGTATAACGCTCTTTTTCCGGCAGAGGAGAAGAGTGTCACAAAACTGCAGGACGGCAAAGAAGTCACCGTGAAGGTCGTGGAATACGGGACGGTGAAGCTTAAGGCGATGAGAGAATCGCTGTTGCAGCATTTAGGGATCCCGTTTAAATCGCAGGCACTGGTCAACGACGATATGGACGTGGAGAAAACCATTGCTCCGACGGCGGGAAGTCTGACAGGAACCACGGCGCTCAAGGCAATCTGCACGGTGAATGCCGGCTTTGGACGTATGGATCGGAGTGGAAGTTTCGAGGTGATATATCTGCCGGATATGCATTCTATTGGTTTGTATCCACACATTGGCTTATATCCGCATGTTGGGTTGTATCCTACAAGTTCCAGCGGCACATCACAGGACATGACAAAGCTGTCCGGCGCATCTGATACCGAAGCAGAATATAGGAGTATCCGGTGCGAGGAGTATACCACGGACAAGATCACCTGTCTTAATATTCAGACGGATGAAGAGGACATTGGTGTGACGGTCGGGACGGATCTGAGCAATCCATATCTTATCACCGGAAATTTCCTGCTATATGGAAAATCGGTGGAGGAACTTAAGACGATAGGCAGCAATATCCTCTCCAAGCTGAAAGGCATCTATTACCGCCCGGTATCGGAACTGAAGCTGAATGCTTTGCCGTATCTGGAGACGGGGGATATGATCGTGGCGGAGAAAGAAGCAGAGAAGGTTTATTCATATATATTCTCCCGCACGATCTCCGGCATTCAAGCGCAGATCGATACTTACGAAGCGAAGGGTAGTCAGAAACGACAGAACGAAGTAACACAGGAAAGCGAATTGATGCAGCTCAAAGGCCGGACGTTGAAGATTCAGAAGAACATCGACAGCGTTTACATTGAAATGGCAAATGTGGAAAAGAAGACGTCTACCAGATTCGAGCAGACGGATGAAGCAATCCGTCTGGAAGCAAAACGTGCCACAGGTGCGGAGAAAGAGCTGCAGTCCTCTATCGAGCTGCAGGCAGACAGCGTTGTCCTGAAGGTGGACTCTGACGGCAGACTGGTAGAGGTTGCTCTGGGTGTTGATCCGGATACGGCAAAGACTTACTTTAAAGCAGGGGCGGATAACATTGATCTTGAAGCGGAGGATGTATTCAATATTATATCCGGTGGCACACTGAATCTTTCCGGAAAAAAGATCACGATAGTCAGTGATAAATTCAATGTTACAGAAGATGGTACCGTTCAAGCTGAATCAATTGATATTTCCGGGGGACGGATTCATTTGGAGACAGTGAACAGTCCTGACAGTTTATTGAAACTGTCAAACTATAAGCCCAAGGTAATAGCGAATGGGGAAGAACTGGAAGTAAAATACATAGGAAATGGAAAACCAAAGGATGAGCTTACCATACCGGACGGTACCGTAGAGATAAAGGGACCGGCAATCGGGGATCTGTATTATGACTTGGATACAGATACGGTATATCGCTTTTATTATGGCAATGGAGCTCATTGGATGGAGTATGACTATGAGGAAAATCTGGATCAAAGACCTACATGTGATTATAATTCAACAGCAATGAATACGGAGGAAGGAGTGTCATCAGAATGTTATACGACCGTAACTCTTGATGTTGAAGATGGCAAAGGCGGTTATGTAAAACAACAGTTTAAGGATAGCAGCAAAACGATACACAATCCTTACGGTATTCATCTTGAAAAAACATCACATACAACAAGGATGGGAACTGCAGAAGAGGAGACGATCGCGGCAAATATAACACTGGACGAAGAGTACGATGGCGAATTAAAAAAACAGCCGGTAATAAAATCGAGCGCACCATTTAAAGTACAAGAAGTGACAATTGATGGAAGTGATGAAAATATTTTAAGAACATCTAGTATTGTATCCTGCACAGGCATGAGGATTAACGGAATGCAATACATGGCAGGGACTAAAGTTTTCACAGCTGATGCAATAACGGTATATACAGTAATAGATGTTGAAAATATTAACGGTATGATGCCTTTTGCGGCTGTAAATGCTGATTGGGATGCATGTCCATTTACGATAAATGTGGTTTCCTTATCGTTAAAAGGAACATCCGGAACTCCGCAATTAGTTATATCACATTCAAAAATAGAAAAAGGGCAAAGTTACAGGATAAATTACGGATATTGGGCGAATGTCTAGAAAGAGAGGCAACTATGGCGAGTTATTTAATACCGGAACCGACGGAAAGCATAAAGAGCTATACAGGATCTTTGCTGTTTACGAATAACAACAGAAAATATTATGCGTTAAAACTTAATCCCGATAATCACACAGAGAAATGGTGGGCGATCGGAATGATTGCCAGAATGGGCGGATGGTATAAGCCGATTCTCGTGTCTACAGTTCAGGATTATGCGAGCACAATGTCGGATGATGAGGATAGACCGTACAAAGCAAGTATTTCATTTGAATATGACGGTGTTCAATATTATGTTTCTTCTTATACGTCTGCACTGCAAAGCTTCAGCGGTTCGCAGAATATACCGACTTGTGAAACCACGTATTCGGTTGCAGACACAGACAGTAGTATGACGGAAGCCGGAAAAAAGCTTATTGATCTGTATGTTGCAGATGGAGGAGAACTGCCGGAAAGAGAAAAGGATCCTCAAAAATATCTGCTCAGCGAACCGACTGCAGAAACATCAAAGGTTCTCGCGCTCGGCACAAGGAAGGGATTGGGAAATCTTTTGATTTCGCAGAATGCGGAGCAGTATTCTTTTAAGCCGGACGGGAGCACAGAAGAGTGGTGGGCGATTGGAATGATCGCGCATAATGGAAACTACTGGCATCCCTTGATCGTATCAAACACAAAAGAATATTCGTATTCCTTTTCGACAAAGTATTATCCGAATAATGACCCTCTTTCGAATAATACAGCATCATTTGAGTATGAGGGGAAAATCTACCATGCAAGTTTCGGAGCCTTCGGGTCGATTGGCAGTAGCAGTGTAACGACCAGTGCAAAGATACCGGTCTACACGGCGACAAAATCCACCAACATTGAGGAAATGGCAAAGATCCTGATCGGGCTGCATCTTGCGGAGGGCGGGACATTGCCCGGCAAAAAGTCAGCATTTGAGCCGATGGAGTATGAAACGATCGGCTGGAAGAACGATGGACAACCGGACATATCGGCGGAAAATCTGGGGAAGATGGACGAGACAATCGGAAAACTGTGTGCCAATCTGAATATTGCGCATGAGGAGCTTGAAGCAGACATTCAGGAACTGGCAGAAACGATAGGAGCAATTACGACAACGCAGTTTTAGAAAGGAGGAATTTGAGTGAGCATATTGGATGATCTGCAATCTGTTGCGGATGCTATTCGTAGCAAAACCGGAAAAACGGACAAAATGATGTTGGCGGAAATGCCGGGTGAGATTGAAGGGATTACCGGAGGAGGTGAAATAACGAAATACAACATTTCAGGATTTAAGCTGCCGCAATACGGCTTATCTCTCACAGATAATTTCGAGATGCTTAATATGAACAATAATGCGGTTCGACCATTATGTAGTATTGATTATTCCAAACCCTGGGAAGTCGAAATGCGATTTACCCCCAGTTATTCTTCACCTCAGGATATGACATTGACAGGAACTTACGAAGCGAATTATAAAAACCCATCATATCAGTTGAAACTTATGGAAAAACGTTTATGGTGTGGATATTCGACGAGTGGAGCTACATGGGACTATCAAATATCTGTTCCGCTTGACGCAAGTGATTTTTCATCGGGAACAACATATATTGGAGTGTTTGGCTGGAATGGAACGACATTTTATGCAAAAACCTTAGATGAAAACAGAAACATATTACTTTCAGGCGAGCTTGAGGTAACGCAACAGCATTATCAGGATGAAAATTATCCATTTATTTTCGGAAGAAATGTTGCATCGAATATTTACTATGTGGGAGATATAGATTTTTCGAAAACGTATATAAAAAATGATGGAAAGATCGTCTGGGGATGTCAAAAAAATAGAAGCGAGTTTTCAATATATGAAGGCTCACAATTAATTTTGAAATTTGAAGAAGTTGAAGAAATAATAACAATAAATGAAGATTCGCTGTACATCGGTACAGCAGTGAGTGAGGTGACAGCATGAGAACAAAGACATGTAAAGCAATAACCAACCATTTTTTAAATGGAGGAAGATTTAATAACTATAAGGGCGATATTGTGCTTGCAGATGGAACAATATTAACTTATGCAGATTGGATGGGTAAAAATACAAGTCCGGAACAAATAGATCGCTGGGTCTGCTATTCGTATCAAAATGATCAGATGAAACTAAAACCAATGTCTTTGTATACTATTTCGGACAATTATTTTTGTTTTCTGAAATATTTGTTTCCATTTTTGAACCCATTTCGTACAAATGCCGACAAACCGTCAGCCACAAGCGCATTTCAGTATTCTTATAGAGTTTCTGGAAATTCTCGTCACAGAGCACCTGGTGAAACGTACATCTTTTTTGGATCAGATGCTACGGCAGAATCAGAAGATGATTATGCGTTAAAAAGCGGATTAGATGATGTTGTTCTTAATAGCGTGACATATGGATCAACTTATGATGCTTATGTTGCTCTTAACGTTAAAAATTGGAAAGATGAGGCGGTGACAATTAAAGAATTAGGTTCGTTTGTTGATATCACAAGTTCTTCTAAGTCTCCAGTCGATGAGGGTATTTCTGCGAGTAATATGATAATGCTAGCACGCTTAGCTCTTGAAAATCCAGTGACGATTGCCGCAGGTGAGACAGGACAAATTTATATCAAATAGTGAATGACCGATTAGAACAAAATGAGAATTGATAATTTAAGGAGCGTTAGCTCCTTATTTTTATGCCTAAAGAGGCGGAAAGGAAGGTACATTATGGACAAATTACAAATCTATGCAGCCCAGCTTGGGCTGTCAACAATTACGGCGGCAATTGCATCGAAGTGCGGCTTGCTCGGCTGGATGCTGGTGGCGGTAGCGGCAGCGATGGTCATTGATTTTCTTGCCGGGATGGCGGCAAGTGCAAAGGAAGCGGTAGAGCATCCGAACGATGAAAAGTACGGCTGGAGCAGCAGGAAGGGAATGATCGGCATTTTCAAAAAGTTCGGTTACATACTTGTGATCGTAGCATCAATGATCGTGGACTTCCTGATCTATAAGTTATCAGGGATCTTATCGGTTACGTTGCCGATGACGATGTTCTTCTCCACGCTTGTGACGGCGTGGTTCATCCTGAACGAATGCTTGAGCATCACGGAGAATGCTGGTCGGATGGGAGTGAAGGTACCGGCATTTCTAATGAAGGTCATTGCCGTGCTGAAGGGCACAGTGGAACACGAAGGGAATATATTGAAGGAAGATACAGAAATGGAGGAAACAGACTATGAAGAAAGAACATGACATTAGAATTGACAGATCCAAGCTGCACCCGTGGCTTGATCAGAAGCTGACTGTGTTACTGAGAAAGTGCGCAAAGAAAGGAATCTATCTGATCATTACGGAGGGTTTCAGAAGCAAAGAATACCAGGATTCGCTCTATGCACAGGGCAGAACAAAACCTGGTAAGATCGTCACAAATGCTAAGGGCAGCACATATTCCAGTCAGCACATGTGGGGAGTTGCATTTGATATTGCAATCAATGACAGCAAGCTCCTGTATGATGCAGCCACGATCCGCAAAGTGGCAGTGATTGCCAAGGGCATCGGTCTTGGCTGGGGTGGTGATTGGAAATCCATTGTCGACACACCACATTTCTATTTGCCAAAGTGGGGAAGCACTACATCGCAGCTGAAAGCTTTTTACGGTACTCCGGATAAGTTCGAGAGAACATGGAAAAAGACGGTGAAACGTGAGAAAGGAGCTCTTTTATGGAAAGCCTCTTCGAAAAAGACAGGATCGCACTGCAGGATCCCGAAGGGTGCAACCGTTGAAGTTTTGTACTCGAAAGACTGGTACACGAAAGTGAGATACAAAAATAAAGTGGGATATGTGAATAAGAAGTTTGTGGCATAACCACAGCGAATGTGATACAATAAATAAATTTTGAATTATAATAAAGCACAGTAATATTTCCCCTAAACTTGCCGAGTACGGCGGTCCGGATGGGGAAGCCGGGGCTGCATTTCGTTATCTTTCACAGCGCTATTCCATGGAAGACCGCAAGGTTGCCGGTGCGCTGACGGACATCGGCACAGAGGAGCTCGGTCACCTTGAGATTGTTGCCACGATCATCCACCAGCTCACGAAGGATCTGACACCGGAGGAGATCAAGGCATCAGGCTTTGATAAATATTATATTGACCATACGCTTGCAATCTGGCCGCAGGCTGCCAGTGGGGAGCCGTTCAGTGCCAGCCAGTTTCAGAGTACCGGTGACACGATCACAGATCTCTACGAAAATATGGCTGCGGAGCAGAAAGCACGTCTGACCTACGATAACATTCTGCGTATTATCAAGGATCCTGAAATTGCTGATCCGATCCGTTTCCTGCGAATGCGTGAGATCGTACATTTCCAGCGTTTCGGGGAATGTCTGCGCCGCATTCAGGATCAGAGAAATCCTAAGAACTTCTACGCATACAATCCACAGATTGATAAGAAGAAATGTTAGTGTAAATGAATGATCCGTATCGGATCTTTGTTGTACCGGAGAAATATTTTCGGAATTTTGCATTGCAACGTAAAATCGGTATCGCTATATTGCGATGGCATGAAAGAGAAGCAGCGTGCCGGCGGATCATTATGTGTCTGCCGGTGCAGCTGCTTTTTTGAGTGATATTTTCCGCAAAGACGTCTTTTCCCAATCCTGACTTGCATTTTTGCCAGAAAATATTATACTTAAAGAGATAATGACAAACTCTGCAATAAAATGACAGAATGCACGCACACAGACGACATAGAGCGGTGTGTGGGATTGGAGGAAAAATGAAAGAGCTAAAGCCGATGAAAGAAGGAAAGGTACGCGAGATTTATGACAATGGAGACAGCCTGATCATGGTTGCAACGGATCGAATCAGTTGTTTCGATGTGATCCTTCACAACGAAGTAACCAAAAAGGGAACCGTATTGACTCAGATGTCAAAGTTCTGGTTTGATCTGACACAGGATATTTTGCCGAATCACATGATCTCAGTCGATGTGAAGGATATGCCGGAATTCTTCCAGCAGCCGAAGTTTGACGGTAACAGCATGATGTGCCGCAAGCTGGAGATGCTTCCAATCGAGTGTATCGTTCGAGGATATATTACCGGAAGCGGCTGGGCAAGTTATCAGGAGAATGGCACGGTTTGTGGCATTAAGCTGCCGGAGGGACTCAAGGAGTCCGATAAGCTTCCTGAGCCGATCTACACACCATCTACAAAGGCAGAGATCGGTGATCATGATGAGAATATTTCTTATGAGCAGAGCGTGGCTCATCTCGAGAAGTATTTCCCGGGTAAGGGCGAGGAGTATGCACAGAAGCTTCGTGATTACACGATCGCATTATATAAGAAGTGCGCCGATTACGCACTGGAGAAGGGGATCATCATTGCTGATACAAAGTTTGAGTTTGGTCTTGATGAGAACGGTAACATTGTTCTGGGTGACGAGATGCTGACTCCGGACAGCTCAAGATTCTGGCCGGCAGAGGGCTATGAGCCGGGACATGGTCAGCCATCCTTTGATAAGCAGTTTGCGCGTGACTGGCTCAAGGCGAATCCGGACAACGACTGGACTCTTCCGGAGGATATTGTGGAGAAGACCATTTCCAAGTATCTTCAGGCATATGAGCTGCTGACCGGTGAGAAGCTGTAATTGATATATCGATATAAGACACGATCGCCGCAAATGTGTGATAAGCCCCTTACGAGTGAGAGGATAGGGGAACTTAAAGTGGGTCTGCCTAAAGCAAATACAATGAGGCTTGGACCAAAGGCGGGCTTAAGAAAGGAAGATTATTGTGAATATGACAGAATTTGAGGGTTACCGCTACGTAGACGGCGGTGTTTGTGCCGCACAGGGCTTTCAGGCGAATGGTCTGAACTGCGGACTGAACCCGGACAAAAATAAAAATGATCTTGGTATGGTGTTTAGCAAGGAGCCGTGTGAGACGGCGGCCGTATATACACAGAATAAGGTGAAGGGTGCTCCAATCCGTGTGACGAAGAAGCATCTGGCAGCTGGCAATGGAGTGACGCATGCGATCCTTGTTAACTCTAAGAATGCCAACACCGGTAATGCCGATGGCGAGAAGGTGGCAGCAGAGACATCAAAGCTTGCAGCAGAGGCTCTTGGCATTGATGAGGCGCAGGTGGTTGTTGCATCGACCGGTGTGATCGGTCAGCCGATGCCGGTTGCTCCGTTTGCGGATCATATGAAGGCGCTTGTGGACGGGCTGAGTGAGTCGGGTCATGAGAAAGCTGCCACAGCGATCATGACAACGGACACAGTCAGGAAAGAGGTTGCTGTGGAGTTTGAGATTGACGGTAAGAAGTGCTGCCTCGGTGGTATGGCAAAGGGAAGCGGCATGATCCATCCGAATATGGCAACTACGCTGAATTTTATCACCTCGGATGTGGCAATTTCCCATCAGATGATCCAGAAGGCACTGGATGAGATCGTTAAGATCACATACAACTGTCTGAGTATTGACGGCGATACCTCTACCAATGATATGGTGAGTGTTATGGCAAATGGTCTTGCCGGCAACGCCACGATCAGCACTGAGGAGGCAGAGGGCTTCGCGGTATTTAAGCAGGCGCTTTATATTGTCATGATGAATATGACACGGATGCTGGCAAAGGACGGCGAGGGAGCAACGAAACTTTTAGAATGCACCTGCAAGGGCGCTCCGGATCAGGAGACAGCGATTATTGTTGCCAAGAGCGTGATTCGTTCCCCTCTCTTTAAATGTGCGATGTTTGGAGAGGATGCAAACTGGGGACGTGTTCTTTGTGCGATCGGCTACGCAGATGCAGACTTTGCGATTGACACGATGGATGTGGATCTTTCGTCAACGGCGGGTACACTTGAGGTATGCAGAAACGGTGCCGGTATTGATTTCTCTGAGGAATTTGCGGCAAAGGTACTGGCAGAGGATGAGATTTACATCGACATTGATTTAAAGCAGGGTGATGGCTCAGCAAAGGCATGGGGTTGTGATCTGACCTATGATTATGTTAAAATAAACGGTGATTATCGCTCATAAATGTCAAAGAAGGCTTTGGCGTTCAATAAAGGAAAGGCGGAAAAGAACAGATGAAGTATATTTATGGGGTAGACCTTGGTGGAACAACAGTGAAAATGGGGCTTTTTGATGGTGAGGGCAATATGCTCGAGAAGTGGGAGATCGTTACCCGTAAGGAGAATAACGGTGAGCAGATCCTGCCGGACATTGCAAAGGCGATTGCAGATAAGAACGAGGAGAAGTCAATTGCGAAGGAAGATATTCTTGGTATCGGCATGGGTGTGCCGGGACCGATCACAGAGGACGGCAGAGTGCTTAAATGTGCTAACCTCGGCTGGGGAATTTTCTCGGTTGCAGATGAGCTTCGCAAGCTGACCGGCGTTGAGAAGATCAAGGTCGGTAATGACGCCAATGTTGCAGCACTCGGCGAGCAGTGGAAGGGTGGCGGCAGAGGCTTTGACAGTATCGTTATGGTGACACTCGGAACCGGTGTCGGCGGTGGGATCATTCTGAATGGAAAGATCTTAACCGGAAGTAACGGCGCGGCAGGTGAGATCGGTCATCTTTTTGTAAATCCACACGAGACACGTACCTGCGGCTGTGGCAAGAAAGGATGTCTGGAGCAGTATTCTTCGGCAACCGGCATTACCAGAATGTCTGCAGAGAAGCTCGAGAGCACAGATACACCGTCAGAACTCAGACAGTATGATCATCCGATCACCGGTCTGGAGCTGTTTAAGGCGTATAAGAACGATGACGCACTTGCCAAAGAGATCGTAGATACCTTCTCAAGTTATCTTGGAAAGGGATTGTCCCATGTGGCAGCAGTGGTTGATCCACAGGCGTTCGTCATTGGCGGCGGTGTTTCCAAGAATGGACAGATCGTGCTGGATGTCGTACAGGAGAAGTATGAGCAGGATGTTATGTTTGCACTGAAGGGCAAGCAGTTCCGTCTGGCGGAGCTTGGCAACGATGCCGGCATGTATGGCGCAGTACGAATGGTATTATCGTAATTTATTTTACGGTTTTTCGTGAAAAATAAGCCGAATCCCTTTATTTTTATAGAAAAATGTGTTATAATCTATCTATATAGCGGATAAGTGGCACGGGATTTTGAAGCTGACATATATTTATAGAAAGCAGAGGTGATTATTGTGTTTGATTTTTTAAAGAAAAAGGAAACTTGGAAGGCGACATTTAAGACATTAGGTTCGGCGTACAGCTATGCAAAGGTAGGTGACACAATCATCTTGCAGGAGCCAGATTCAGATCTTTCCGAGGTGCAGTTCCAGCGTAAGTTGGAGGAGGCAATGTATAAGTTTAAAGTCGAAATTACACAGGGACCATCTCATACGGAGGGATTTTGGCAGGTAGAACTGGTACGTGCCTGATTATTAGCTGTCCGGAGATGTAGCTGATGAAGAGATGAGCTCGATAAGCGCGTAAGCGGTGTCGGGCTCCTTTTTCGCATTTAGAGGGATTTGATAAAGGAGAACTTGTATGGAGATGAGAAGGATAGCAAGGATCCATACGGATTTTGCATCGAAGTTTGGCGTTCCGAGACAGAGTGGTCTTGTGCCGCAGCTACAGGGCAGGATTGTTTTTGAACCAGAGTACCGTAACGTGGATGCGGTTCGCGGCATGGAGGACTTTTCAAATCTGTGGTTAGTGTGGGAGTTTTCTGAGGCGGTGCGAAAGGGATGGTCGCCGACGGTACGTCCGCCACGTCTGGGAGGCAATCGGAGGATGGGGGTGTTTGCAACACGTTCTCCGTTTCGTCCGAATCCGATTGCACTCTCCTGCGTGAAGCTTGAGCGGATTGAGAGTGAAGGACCGGAGGCTCCGGTGATATGGGTGTCAGGTGTGGATATGATGGATGAGACGCCGATTTATGATATTAAGCCATATCTTCCATATGCGGACAGCGTTCCGGACGCTCAGGCGGGTTTTACCGGGCATACACAGGCAAGGATGGTTTCTGTGGTACTTCCATCGGAGGTCGCTGCAGCAAGCGGGCTGCCTGCAGATAAGCTTCTGGCGTTGACGAAGGTGCTGGAGCAGGATCCAAGACCGCGTTACCAGCAGGATCCGGAGCGGGTCTATGGCATGACCTTTGCCGGACATGAAGTGCGGTTTGTGGTACAGAAAGATATATTATATGTGAAGGATATTGACGCGAAAGGAGCAGAAAGTGATGAATTATCAGAAAGCGATCACGTTTAGTTATGATGATGGAATAGAATCTGACCGAAAGCTGGTGGAGATCTTCAACCGATACGGCATGAAATGTACGTTTAACCTGAATACGGGGATCCAGAGCAGAGAAAGCCATTTTGATATTGAAGGCAAGGAAATCTGCCGGATGGATCAGGAGACGATCGGGGATCTTTATCAGGGGCATGAGATTGCCGTTCATGGACTCACCCACTGTGCCCCGGTTGATCTGAGCGAGGAGCAGATGGATCAGGAGTATCAGACAGACATTGACAACATTGTAAGGCTTTATGGACAGAGACCGATAGGCATGGCGTATGCCTATGGTGCGTACGATGAGGCGACAGTTGATTACCTGCTGCGTCACGGCATCCGTTACGGCCGCACTGTGGAAGCGACACACGGCTTTGCGGTACCGGAGAAGCCGATCCTCTTAAAAGCAACCTGTCATCACGACGATGAGCAGTTGTTTGAGCTGGCGCAGAAGTTTATTGATGTGGAGCCTGCACCGGGCGAGAAGCTGTTATTCTACATCTGGGGACATAGCTACGAATATTATGTGAAGGATAATTGGGATCGTATCGAACAGCTTTGCCGGATGTTTGAGGGACAAGATGACATCTTCCGCGGCACCAACCGGGAATGCCTGGAAATGTTCGGTGCAATCTGAATTTTGGGCAATCTTAATCTGGAAAGCGGAGAAACAATATGTCTCTCCGCTCCGTTTTTACATTATAGGAAACGAGTTTCCTATAATGTAAAAACGCTCCGCGAGGATGCGATCACCGCACAGAGGAAGATTGCATATGCAATTGTGCGGTGACGCGCAAAGTGGGCTTGCCCGCTTTGTTCTGGCATAGGAAAATGCTCGTAACGTGGTGGAATGCCAACGAGAATTGCGAAGCAATTCTTGGAGGGCAAAACGCTGGTTTTGCCCTTTTGTTCTAGAAAGCTGTTCGTAACGCAGTCAAAACAAGGGCAAAGCATCAGCTTTGCCCTTGTGACTTCTACGGTTCAATCTTTATCCCAGAAATGGAAACCAATCACGATACCACCAACGATCACGATCAGCCCAAGGATACATACGGCACTTAAAGTTAATCCGGTTGTCATTGCAATCACCTCCTATATGATTCTAATATTGATATTGGTTCGAAAGAAATTCCGTTTCCGATAATACACAGGATTGGCTCATCAAATGATGTTCTATTTATATGTGGTATTATATCACGAAATGTTGCATGGAAATAAAAATAAATTACTCAAACTGATATGTAATGACTTTTGTCAAGAGTAAATTCGAAAAAAATCAAAAAAAATTAATTATTCTGTTTTCTGAAGGCACCCAGAAAGAGCTTCG
>NZ_DBLXSO010000017.1:0-57659 GCF_057878315.1 Jutongia sp.
ATAGCTGGTTGCCAAATGGTAGATATTTTTGATAATTTATTCAGAATGTATAAGGCAGGTGTAGCATATGAACATGCAGGAGTTAAAAGAACTTGTTTATCAAGGGGAAAAAGTTGATATAGAGTGCAAAAAAGCGGAAAGCAGTGTGCCGAAATCTGTATATGAATCGTATTCTGCATTTGCGAATACTAAAGGAGGTTATATCATATGTGGAGTAAAGGAAGATAAATCGAAGATTATACCAGAGGAGCGATTTATAATACAAGGAATAGAGAACCCATCGAAACAAAAAGAGGATTTTTGGAATACGATTAATAATAGTAAGGTAAATGTCAATCTATTGAAAGATGAGGATGTAGAAGTTGTCTATGAAGATAATATCAGTCTTCTTTTGATACATGTTCCAAGGGCAGATTTTAATATGCGTCCTGTATATGTTGGAGAAAATCCATATAAAGGAACATATAAAAGAAATCATGAGGGTGATTATCATGCAAGTGAGTACGAAATCAATGGAATGATAAGGGATCGAAATCCTGAAGGCAATGATAATCAGATCATAGAGTATTATACGATGGATGATATTGATAAAGAAACATTAAGGAAATATCGTCAGATTTTTGAAATCAGAAATGAAGATCATGTATGGAATGCGTTGGATGATAAGTCTTTTCTGGAAAAACTGGGGGCTTACAGGAAAGATCGAAAAACGGAAGTGGAGGGATTGACATTAGCTGGACTTTTGATGTTTGGAACAGGACAGGCTATTCGAGAACGCTTTGATAATGTATTTATGGATTATCGCAATGAAAGTCAGGTCACGGCAGATATTCGCTGGAATGATAGGATTACTTATGACGGGACATGGGAAAATAATTTATTTAATTTCTTCACGAAAGTGACTCCGAAGTTGACAGAGGATTTGAAAAAGCCCTTTAAGTTAGAGGGCGGAGTGCAGCGTATCGATGTTACTCCGATCCATAAAGCTGTTCGTGAGGGGTTTGTCAATATGATTATACATGCGGATTACTTGATGGATGCGTGTGTTTTAAAGGTGATTAAGAGGTCTTCTTCATTTGAATTTACAAATCCGGGAATATTGAAGCTTCCGTTAGAAGATATTTATCGTGGAGGCAACTCAAAATCGAGAAATCCCCATATGCAGACGATATTGAGATTAGTAGGATTTGGGGACAATGCAGGCTCTGGCTTTCCGACAATCCTTGATGCATGGAAGTCCGAGGGCTGGATTGAACCCCGCTTAATAGAGGATACAAATCTGAATCAGGTAACACTTGTGATGAAGATGGAGAAGGAATCAGCAGAAAAATCAGCAGAAAAATCAGCAGATTCCCCCAAAGTAATCAGTTTAAATTTATCGCAAAGACATCAGCAGATTTTAAAAAATATGGATGTAGATGTTGAATATAGTACGGACCAGATCGCAGAGATAATAGGACTGAAAGGACCTAGGACAAGGCAGCTGCTGAATGAATTAGTGGATATGGGGTTATTAGCTTGTATTGGAGCAACGAAAAGAAGAAGATATATTAAGTGTGAGGATTGATATACCTGGATCACCGGATCCGTACCTTTTTCACTTTGGAATAAAAGCTTCCCTTTTTGCGTTTCTTTGTCTGGTAGGTTCTCACGCGCACCGAGAGTGTGACATTTCGCATGGAATGGCGGAAGTTGAAGGTTTTCCGGCGCGGCGAGATTTTATTGTTTTTCATGCGGATGTAGACATATTTTCCGTTGTTTTTGCGGATATAAATACCGGCGTAGCGTCCCTGGTATTTGCTCAGCCTGATCTGCAAAAATTGTACGCCCGGGGCGGTCTTTTTCTGGCGTACGGTGATGGTTGGCGCACGCAGACGGGAGACGGCTTTGACGGAGGTGGAAGATGTGACTGTCCCATTTTTGGTATAGGAAAGTATTTTGTAATAGTAGGTTTTGTTTGGCTTTGCTTTCTTGTCCGTAAAGGTGCACTTTGCCAGTGAGTTCCCGGAAAGCTTCTGGGTGAAGCCTTTGGTGCCGGTGTTTAAGGCGGTCACCAGAGAAAAGTCCGGCTTGTTTTTCAGGCGGCGGTATACGACGAAACTTTCCTGATCCGGGTCGCAGCTCCAGCTTAAAAGAATGCCGCCGTTTCGGGATGCACCGGCACGCAGGGACAATGAACGGGAGACCGGTGCGTCATTGGGATTGGAGACCGGCACAGTAGCAGCCGGTGTGGAAGTGGTCGGAGTGACCGGTGTTGCGGAGACCTCCGGTGTGGAAGAAACGAACACATTTGGAGTTGTCGAAACCTTCGGTGTGGAAGAAACAGACACATTTGGAGTTGTCGAGACCTCCGGTGTGGAAGAAACAGACACATTTGGAGTTGTCAAGATCTCCGGTGTGGAGGAAGCAGGCACATTTGGTGTCGTGGAGATTTCAGGAGTGGTGGTTGCAGGTGCTGCCGTTTTCTTTGTCGTGAGAAACGGAGCCGGAATTGTAGCAGTTTTCCATGGTGAATTGATTCAAACAATGACCGATCAGTCCACCGGCATCGGCAGAGGATAAGGTGGTCAGACTGCCGGTGTTATAACTGTTATAGATCGTGTTGGCAACAGTGGAATCGGGGGCGTTATCATAATCGGTTATGATCCAGCCGGCAAGACCTCCGATTGCAGAAATTTTCAATCCATAGACCTGTTCGTTTGTGCTACAAGAGATGTCTGGGTGTTCGTCCTGTGAAGAGTCTGCAATCTGGGAAATTGCACCGGAATTGTTGCAGTTTGCGATGTATGTATGACCGAGGCTTTCCATCAGGATACCGCCGGCATTTTGATAAGCGTTCAGATTTCCGGTGTTGGTGCATTTGTCGATGACGGCAGACCAGGTGCTGGATGCGTAGCCGGACATTCCAAGGATGCCACCGATGTGTGCGCCGGTGATCTCTGCATTATTTTGGCAGGAATACAGCTGGGTATCATTTGTCAAGGCAGATTCGGGATCTGTGTTGCTGCCGGAACAGAAGCCTAAAATACCGCCGGCTATATTGGCATTCCGGATGATGGTGTTGTTGACGCATTGCAGGAATAGAACATTTTCGGTTGTTTTTCCGCAGATGCCGCCCATGAGCGAAGTACGTGTGGTGTCCCGGATCAGTCCGCCGGAGTTACAGTTGGTAAAGGTATCATACTGATCAAGGGATGAGTTATGCTGATAATAACCGGTAAACATACCGATCATGTTGGCAGGCAGCCTCTGCCACCGTTGTCATAACTCCCAGATTATTCGTGCAATTATTGGAGATTGTTTCAGTGGCATTCTGCCCGGCATCGTTGGTATAGCGGACATTTATAAAGGAGTCACACAGATTAAGGTTGGAAATTGCCGCATTCTTCATATGGTCAAAAAATCCGACAGCTCCTTTTGAGACGGAGGAGAGCACAGCGTTATTCCAAAGCCCGGAGATAGCGTGTTGATTGCCCTCGTAGTGTCCCATAAACGGATGTGCAGCTGATCCGATCGGGTTCCATGGATCTCCCTGAAAGCTGAAATCTGATTCTGTCTGGCAGGAATCATCTGTATAAAACTTATTGGAGGAAGCGTCAAATACCGCCTCACATTTTTCGGTAGAAGAATGATAAATCTTGATAAGGGACTTGTCATTATCTTGAACTGTAGAAAATGTATAGTCTGACAGCGCGATGTCGCAGGTCTGATAAAAGGTAGTATCTTTAGAAACGGGGGCCCCTGATTCCAGATATTGATCTAACAATTCCAGATCTTCCCTGCCGGAGATCAGAACCGTGTCCTCATTCTTTAGAGAAATATTGTCTTCGACCACCTGCTGCATCGTGTAGGTGGATTTGGCGTGGACGCGGGCAGGCAGATAAGGCAGGACTGACAGAAGCAGCAGGCTGCCGGCAAGTGTGACGGCATGAAGCCGTTTGTGTCTGAGACATTTTCTGATCCGGGGTTTTTTCATAATGTATTCTCCATTCTCGTCCGAAGTGGGCGACAGATTTAGTATTTCAATTTTGTACGGCTATTATTATGAACTATTTTTTGTGAAATTTCTATACGATATTTCCAAATTATGTTAATATGTTATGATGCAGGGGGTAAAAGCAGATAGCATGAGGCAATTCGTGTTATCCGTTGAGCGCAAAATATTTTTTACCCCGATATCTGTTACATTATGACAATGACTTTTAAGGAAGAGTGACGATTTTGAATGAACATAGATATTGTTTTGGTTGTATGAAGCCGCTGACCTGGGATGGCAAATGTACCTCCTGCGATTTTGACCGGGACAGCTATCAGGAGAAGCCGCATCATTTGCCGCTTGGGACGATGCTGCATGGCGGCGAGTATATGGTCGGCAGGGTGCTTGGTGAGGGCGGCTTTGGCATTACTTATATTGGTCTTCATCAGAATCTGCTGATCCCGGTGGCGATCAAGGAGTATTTCCCGAATGGAATGGTTTGGCGCAAGTGTGAGAAGGAGAAGCAGTCTTACAGCGTTGTGCCGTTTACAGCGGAGTCGGAGCAGCAGTTTGACCAGGGGAAAAAGGACTTCCTGCGGGAGGCAAGAGTGCTGTCGCAGTTTGGATTCATGGATGGCATTGTGCGGACGAGGACTTTTTTTGAGGAGAATAATACCGCATATCTTGTTATGGATTATATTGAGGGGGACAGTGTCAAGAAGTACGTGACGGAGAATGGCAGGGTGACGCCGGAGGTCTGCCGGAGGATTATGAGACAGCCGATGCTTGCGCTGATGAAAATGCATGAGTCCAATCTTGTGCATCAGGATGTCAGTCCGGATAATATCATTATTAATGCGCAGGGCAGGGGGGTACTGATCGATTTTGGAGCGGTACGCCATGCAAATGCCATTGATGACCGGACGCGGACGGCGATTTATAAGCAGGGCTTTTCAGCGTACGAGCAATTGGAGAAAAAGGGAGGCAGGGGACCGTGGACGGATGTGTACGGCTTCTGTGCGACTATTTATTATATGCTGTCCGGCGAGAAGCCGTTAGATGCGACGGAGCGGGTTTTTAACGATCGTCTGGTGCCGCTGACGGAATATGTGCCGGAGCTTGATCCGCAGGTGGACCGGCTTTTGATGAAGGGACTGGCGGTGGAAAGCACTTCCAGACTGCAGAGGCTTGATGAATTATATGATCTTCTATATGAGAGCGAGGAGGCGGAATACTGGAACGGGGAAGCAACCGGGGTGCCGGAGGAGCACCGCAGACTGCCGAAGGCGAGCAATACATTAAATCTCACGATGGAGATGGAGCGGTGTCTGCAGGAGATGGAGGATCAACGGGCGAGAAGGAAACGTAACAAAACGATTCGGACGGTCGTACTCAGTGCGGCGGTGATCGTTGGCATCGTGCTTCTGATCGCGTGGAAGGTGATGCCGGATCGGGCGGGCAGACCACAGCAACCAGCGGTTACGGCAGATCTGCCGAAGAAAACTGTGGAGGGAGCCGCTTCGGGCGATGCAGACGGGACGGTGACGGAAGATCCGGCAAATGCAAGCGGGGCTGCCGATCCTGAGAATACCGCAGGCGCAGAGGAGACCATACGTCCGGAGGCATCTAAGAAGCCGAAGAAAACGGCGACACCAAAGAAAAAGAAGAATAGGAAAAGCACGAAAGCGACAAAGGCACCGGTTGCGACCGCTGCACCGACAAGTGTCCCACAAAAGGTACAGGCGACAAAGAAGCCTGCCGGGACAGAAAGCAAAAAGAAAAATAATGTGAAGATGGATGGCAATCTGGATGACTTCTTCCAATAATTTTTAATAATAGGAAGCTGCATGAAATGCGTGAAAGGTGCTTTAAAAAATGAAAAATATATGAGAGATTGACAGATAGATAACTGCGTGGTATGCTTTGCTTTGTTCAGTGATTTATCAGTGTGCCTGCGCCGCAGCAGGTGATACGGGATAGATTGAAAAGGGAATGCAGTGAGATGCTGCAGCAGCCCCCGCTACTGTAAGAAGGATGACTCTTTCGCCGGAGCAAGATCCGGAACCACTGTACTGCGTCAGGCGGTATGGGAAGGGAGAGAGGAAGATGATTTCGAGCCAGGAGACCTGCTGGACAGAGACAGACATATGGCGTTTTGATGAAAGCAGCCCTCGGTGGGAGGGAGCGGACACGGAAACGTTTCTTTTGTGTTGAATTTTTTCAGAATATGAAGTCTCTGTACAGCCGAATGTACAGAGGCTTTTTTATGGTATAGGAAAATGCTCGTAACGTAGTGTTATGTCAACGAGAATTGCGAAGCAATTCTTGGAGGGCAAAACGCTGGTTTTGCCTTTTTATAATATTAAGAAAGAGAATAAGATGAGACAGAGAAGATGGAAATATATTGTGGTAGCATTGCTTGTGGTATTCGCAGTGGTACTTGGAATACGTCAGACGCATTTTCAGTCGGTGGATTCCTACCGGCAGGAACAGAAGCTGGTCCGGAAGGATCTGACGGGGGATGATGAACTTTCTTCTATGTATAAGGAAGAAAGTGAGGAGACGCAGCAACCGGAATTGACGAATCAGCCTGTATCGACCGCACATGGTGGGAAGGCGGATCAGAAGGCTTCTGATGGAAAAGAAAAGTCAGGTAAGAACACAGATGACAATACGCTGTCCGCAAAAGCGGACACGTCATCAGGAGAGCCTTCGTCAAAGAAGAATACGTCCGGAAAGTCTTCGGACAAGAAGGGGAAAAGTTCCACCTCCGGAAAGCATTCCGACAAAAACAGCTCCGGGAATCCGTCGGCGACAGCAGGGACTTCCGGACAAAATGCAACGGCGGGTCAGACACCGGGGCAGAGCGACGCGGCGGATGCGTCATCAGGTGGCGGAAATGGAGATCAGGTATCCTCCGGACAGAATGGAACGCCAGCAACGCCGGGACAATCGCAGAGTAGTTCGATGGCAACTGCAAAGCCGGGAGGAAGTACAGTGACCACGACACCGGAGGCAGAGAAGATCAGCTGTACGATCGAGATCCGCTGTGACAGTCTGGTGAAGAATAAGAAGCAGGCACAGGAAAGCATTTGGAAATATATTCCGGACGATGGCGAGATTCTTGCGAAGGTGACGGTACAGATGGAGAAGGGTGCCACGGTGTACGATGTACTGGCGAAGGCGTGCAAGGCGAAAGGGATTGCCGTGGACGCGGAATATACGCCATTATATAAAAGTTACTATATTAAAGGAATAGCACATCTTTATGAGAAGCAGGCGGGTGATATGAGTGGCTGGATCTATAAGGTCAACGGCACCGCACCCAACCGGGGTGCATCTGCCTATAAGATATCGGAGGGGGATGTGATCAGCTGGCGGTATACATGTGATGGGAAGACCTCCTGATCTGCTGCTCACAAGGAAAGCAGCTTGTGGTGAAAACAGACAAGTGGCATGCTGTATGACAGCGGATTGGAGTATGATATGAAAAAGGAATCGGAGTTTGCAAAGAGACATCCGGCAGTTATTCTGGTCTATCTACTGGCATGCATGATCTGGACAATGATCGTAAGGCATCCGGCAGCAATCATGGCATCTTTCGTCTGTGCGTCCCTCTGCTATGTGATGCTGGCGGGAATCAGACAATGGCTGAGACTATGGATCCCTGCGGGGATGATGCTTGTGTTTGCGGCGGTGATCCTGCCGTTATTTTCGCACAGAGGTGTGACACCGCTTTTCTATATGAATGGTATGGCGGTGACATGGGAGTCCGTCTATTACGGGATCATGATGACGCTCATGCTGTTTGCGCTGCTGCAGTGGTGCGGCGTGGCGGCGAAGCTTCTCGACAGTGAGAAGGTGCTATATCTGACCGGCAGGGCGATCCCGACGATCGGTCTGATGCTGATGATGATCTTTCGCTCCATTCCGGATATGAGAGATCGTTACCGGCAGATACATGAGGCACAGATCGGTCTTGGCTGCGCGGGTGGAGAGGCATCGAAGATGCAGCGGATGCGAAGCTTTTTGAGAGAGCTTTCGATGCTGATCTCATGGTCGTTAGAGGATTCGATCGAGGTGTCCGTATCGATGGAGTCAAGAGGATACCGAACCGGATCGAGAACGTGGTTTCATTTGTTTTCGTTTCACCGGGAGGATCTGGTCTGGTGTATCTATTTTGTGGTTATGTTTGCCGGTGTATATATTTGCCGGTTTCGAGGAGATTTTAAGGCATATTATTTCCCGGAGATCTGGCAGAAGGCATTGTCCGGCTGCTCTGTTGCAGCACTGGTCACGGCAGCGGCCGGCATGCTTGCGCCGGTGGCCTATGACAGTTACTTTTTGATGTCTGTACGAGATATGGGACAGATGGGAGACGGTGAGAAAGGAGACGCATAATGGAACAAAAAGCAGTTTTATCCTGTGAGCATGTGTCGTTCTGTTATCCGAGACAGACGGATAATGCGATCGAGGATATCAGTTTTTCCATTGGAGAGGCGGAGTTTGTCGTGCTCTGCGGACAGTCGGGCTGCGGCAAGACAACGCTTCTGCGTCACTTCAAAAAGAATCAGATTCCATTTGGAACGGGTTCGGGTAAGCTGTATTACCGGGGGAGTGACCTGGAGACGATGGATGACCGGGAGAGCGCGGCACGGATCGGCTTTGTCGGACAGAATCCGGATACACAGCTTGTGACAGATAAGGTGTGGCATGAGCTTGCTTTTGGACTGGAGAATCTCGGCGTGCCGGGAGAGCAGATCCGGCGGCGGACGGCAGAGATCGCCCAGTATTTCGGGATGGAGTCGTGGTTTCGCAGACCGGTCTCCGAGCTTTCGGGTGGACAGAAGCAGTTGTTAAATCTTGCCTCTGTGGTGATCATGCAGCCGGATGTGCTTCTGCTTGATGAGCCGACGGCGCAGCTTGATCCGATCGGCACCGGAAGATTTCTGGATACGCTGCGGCGGTTGAACCGCGATCTGGGAACGGCTGTGCTTTTGTCGGAGCAGCGGCTGGAGGAGGTCGTTCCGATGGCAGACCGGGTGCTGATCATGCATCAGGGGCATCTGGTGGCGGACGCGGTGCCGGGGCAGTGTGCGGCGAAGCTCGAAGCGTATGAGAGGGAACATAACGAAGCACTTCCGATTGCTTCTGCAATGCCGGTGGCGGTCCGGGTATGGAAGGCATGCCATTACAGGGACGAGGCGAACTCTCCGGTCAGTATCCGGCAGGGAAAGAGCTGGCTGGCTGATCATGTCCGTAAAACAGGACAGCCCGGTGAGCCCATCAAGTCTGCGGTATCCGACAGGCATCCCTGCCATACGGCGAAGCGTGCCGTGTCAGAAACGGCACTTTTTGTGGACAGGCTCTGCTTCGGTTATCAGAAGGATCAGCGTGTGCTGGAGGATTTTACCATGCGTGTTCCGAAGGGGATGCTCTATGCGGTGGTGGGGGGCAACGGCTCCGGCAAATCAACGGCATTAAAAGCGATCATGGGGATCTGCAAGCCTCGACGCGGCAAGGTGAAGGCGGCGGGCAAGATTCGTTTTCTGGCACAGAATCCGAAGAGCCTTTTTACGGAGCTGACGGCTGCCGAGGAGCTGATGGCGATGCTTCTTCCGGAAAACGGAGGGGCAAGCTTGAAGGAAGCGGACAGGACGCAGAGAGTCGGGGAAATGCTTTCTTATCTGGAGCTTACTGCGCAGCGGGAGCAGAATCCGATGGACTTAAGCGGCGGGCAGCAGCAACGGCTTGCGCTTGGAAAACTGCTTCTTACAGAACCGGATATTCTGTTACTTGATGAGCCGACAAAGGGACTTGATGGTGCATTTAAGGAAAAGCTTGCAGAGTTTTTGAAGGATCTGTGCAGCAAAGGGAAAACCGTTGTGCTTGTATCGCACGATATGGAATTTTGTGCGCGCTATGCGGATCAGTGCGGTCTGTTGTTTGACGGGCAGCTGATCAGTGAAGGGGAGACGAGAGCATTTTTCAGAGAAAATGTTTTCTATACGACGGCGGCACAGCGGATGAGCCGGGGCGTCTGTGGGGATTGTCTGCTGGCGGAGGATATTATCCGGGCTCTGCAGGAAGCGGGGTGTGCCGGATGAAACAGTCAGGACAAATCTCCGGACGTCAGTTTGACTGGGAGGAATATTTGTGGCAGCGGTCCAGGCGCCGTGTGACAAGCGGCATTTTGCTACTGATGTCGGTTGTGGCATTACTGTTTGTGTCGACGGTTTTGCTGCGCGGCAGATATTATCTTTTGATGGGATTTGGCGTTGTGCTTCTGATACTTGTCCTGTTTTTTGGACAGTATGAACGGCGCAAACCGCAGGCGAGAGAAGTTGTGCTGTTGTCGACGCTCACCGCATTGTGCGTGGTGATGAATGAGATCTGCGCACATACGATACCGTTACATGCCGGAACCACGATGGTGGTGATCTGTGGCATTGGTCTTGGTCCGGAGGCGGGCTTTCTGATCGGTGCAATGAGTCGGCTGGTGTGTAACTTTTTTGATGGTCAGGGGCCATGGACTCCTTGGCAGATGGCTGCCTGGGGGATGGTCGGATATTTGTCCGGCATGGCTTGCAATAAAATAGAACGCAGACGAACTGGAGAAACGCTTGCCAGACGGCTTTCTCTGGAGAAGGGTCGCAGGTTCCGTGTGGTAATGGGACCGGTTCTTTGCATTCTGTCTGCGTGGGTGCTTGCTTATGTGGTCTATCTGTTTCGGAGAAGCCCGGGAGAGAATTTCTTTGGATGGAGATTGTACTTCTACGGACTTGCCGGAATGGCAGCGGGCTGTATCCTGCAGAGGAAAAAACTTCCGGTGGATGACATTACAACAACGGTGTTTACGTTTTTTGTGGTGTTTCTGCTGTATGGAGGCGTGATGAACTTTGCGGCGATGCTGATGACGAATTCGATGGATCCGTCATCCGGACAGATCAGCTGGGAGGCCCTGAAAGCATTATACCTGACAGGAGCACCCTACGATGCAGCGCATGCCGGTACGGCGGCGTTGTGTATGTTCCTTTTCGGGGACAGCATTTTACAAAAGCTGGAGCGTATACAAGGGAAATTTGGGATTACACTGTAGACAAAGCATCAGGATTGGAGGATCAAAATGATCAAGAAGAAATGGATGAGCAGCCTTTTGGCAGCCGCCCTGGCATTTACGACCGTATTTGGCGCAGGCGTGACTGTAAAGGCAGCAGACGAGACAGATGCCAACCAGACCGGTAAGATTACCGTTTATGTGGCAGCTGAGGGCGCGGATGACGAAGGACACACTGTCGATATCGGCAAGATCGCCGTACAGGTGGACAAGGGAACAAAGGGTGACGTAGCGGTTGAACAGGCGCTGCAGAAGGCAGGCTATACAGATTATCTGATCGAGGATACCGGATATGGCGCAAACTTAAACAAGATCGGCGATATCGCCAACGCAGCTGACTGGAGCAAATACTGGGGCTTTTATATCAACGGTGCCTATGCGTCTGACTGCCTTGGAAACACAACACTGCAGGACAACGATAAGATCAGCTATCTTTATACTTCTTACGGAGATACAGCAGTACAGGCAAAGGTATTTGACGATGATGCTTCTTTGAATCCGGACAGTGATAAGACAGCATCTCTTCTTGCAAATGCAAAGGCACAGCAGGAGGTTCTGGCAGATACGATCTTCAAAAAGGTATTTGGCGATGGTCAGACCGTCTATGGTATTGAGACACCGGATGCACTTTATGTAGCATTCTCCCTGCTTCGTGCAGATTACAAGTCTGATTATTTCGACGAGATGTACGCCAATGTGGAGAGTCAGCTTAAATCACTGGCAGATACAGGATCTGTTACTGTTGAGGGTGAGGCAAAGGATGAGGCTGTCATCGCGGGCAAATATCCGGAGTTGACTTATGCGAAGATCGTTCTGTTTGTGACAGCAATGGGTAAGGATGCAAGAAATGTTGGCGGATACAACCTGATCGAGAAGATGGCACAGAAGAGTACCTATGAGGCATCTTCCGAAGCGTATATGCTGGACAGTACAATGCTTTTGGCACTGGACAGCGGAAATTACTTCCCGCCGGCAGGCGATGATTATATTACAAAGGATGATCTTGTAAATAATATTGCCGCAAAGATGGATGACAGTATTGCACAGGCACTTCAGTGGAGCTCTGTTGATTCTGTTGCAATGGCACTTCAGCCACTGTACAAATATGCAACCGATGACATTCTTCCTGAGGATGCAAGCAGTGACCGTACTGCAGTGCAGGAAGCATATGCAAAGGGAATCCATTTCCTGGAGAGCACCCAGAATGCAGACGGTAGCTGGAGCGGATACGGCACAGAGACAAACAATGTATGGACACTTGCGCAGATCATGACCGCAATGGGACAGCTTCGGATTAATCCATGCAGCGAGACAGACGGCACAGACTTCATCAAAAATGGTGTGACTGTTCTTGATGATGCAGCTGTATTTGTTGATGTAGAGAATAAGAAGGTGGATGACGATCTGATGTCATATCAGCCGGAGCAGCTGCTTCGTGGTCTGACAGCAGTGATCCGTGCAATGGAGGGAAAAGATTCTCTTTATGATGTGAGATATACAGGAGTGACTCCAAGTGTGACACCAAGCGTGGTGCCAAGTGAGGCTCCATCAGAAGCACCGAGCCAGTCGCCGGCTGTGAGCCCAAGCAATGTGCCAAGTGAGACTTCTTCAGCAGCACCGAGCCAGTCACCGGCAGTAAGCCCAAGCAATGTGCCAAGCCAGACTCCGGCAGCTTCTGCACCGGCTAAGACGGCAACACCTGCTGCAACAGCGAGTGCAGCACCGGCTAAGAGCAAGGTTAAGGTCACAAGGGTTAAGGCTGTGAAGACAAAGGTAACCGTTAAGAAGGGCAAGAAGGCAGTTGTAAAATGGAATGTAACAACTGCAAAGAAGGCTTCTGTAGCATCTGTTGCCAAGCTTGTGAAGGTTTCTGTCAACAAGAAGAACGTGAAGGTTGTGAAGAAATCTGCGAAGACAAAGAAAGCGAAAGTAACACAGATCACGGTAACTGTAAAGGGTGTTAAGAAGGGCAATGCAGTCGTTACCCTGAAGGCCGACAAGAAAAAGAGCAAGGTAAAAGTTGTTGTGAGATAAGCGGAAAAGCTCTGAAAGAGCGAATTTGCGAGTTTTTAGTAAATATTGCCAATGAAATAGAGAACCCCACTCAAAGAGATTTGATAATCTTTGAGTGGGGTTCTTTTTATGGCATAGGAAAATGCTCGTAACGTAGTGTTATATCAACGAGAATTGCGAAGCAATTCTTGGAGGGCAAAACGCTGGTTTTGCCCTTTTTTAAGTGTATAGAAAGACTCTATTTCGTCATTGCGTCTGCAAGCTGCTCCATAGCAGGAAGATCACTTTCCTTCATTACGGAACGGATCGTGACAACAGGCTCAACGATCTCGATATTCTTCATTGTCTCAAGAATAGACTTCATTGTGCGTGCAGCGGTTGGCGCCCAGGAGCCGTTCTCTACGATGCCAACCTTACGGTTCTGGTAGGCTTTGCTCTGCAGATGGTGCAGGAAATCCTGCATACATGGGAATACGCCGGCATCATAGCTGGCAGCAGCCAGAATCATGCGGTCATAGCGGAAGGCATCCTCGATCACCTCAGCCATATCTTCTCTTGCAAGGTCACTGACAACAACCTTTTCTGCTCCTTTCTCGCGAAGGATCTCAGCAAGCTTCTCGGCAGCTTTGCCGGTGTTGCCGTGGATGGAAGCGTATGCGATCAGGATTCCCTTATCCTCCGGCTGATAGCTTGACCATGTATTATAAAGCCCCAGATAATAGCCAAGATTATCCTTTAAGACCGGTCCGTGAAGAGGACAGATCATTGCAATGTCCAGAGCGGAAGCCTTCTTGAGAAGTGTCTGGACAGGAGCACCATATTTGCCGACGATATTGAAATAATATCTGCGTGCCTCACAAGCCCAGTCATCTTCGCCCTCTGTCTTGGAGAGGGCACCGAACTTACCGAAGCCGTCTGCGGAGAAAAGGATCTTTTCTTTGGACTCATATGTAACCATTACCTCCGGCCAGTGAACCATTGGTGCCATGACAAAGGTCAGTGTATGCTCGCCGAGAGAAAGGGTATCGCCTTCTTTGACGGTGAGACTGTGTCCATCTAATGGGATATCGAAGAACTGTGGAAGCATCGCAAAGGTTTTTGCATTACCAACGAGAGTCACATCCGGGAACAGCTCAACAAGACGGGCAATGCTGCCGGCATGATCCGGCTCAAGATGCTGTACAACAAGATAGTCAACGGTTCTGCCGTCGAGAGCAGAGAGAAGATTCTTCTCCCATTCCTCCATGCCTCGTGGATCAACGGTATCCATAACAGCCACCTTTTCGTCCAGGATCACATAGGAGTTGTAGGAAACGCCCTCCGGGACAACGTACTGGCTTTCAAACAGATCGATGGTAGTGTCATCTACACCGATATACTTTATAGAATCTGAAATAACTACGCTCATAGATAACCTCTTTTCTGCGCACAATGTGTTGTATTTTGTGATTTTATCGCTCATAAATCGTAATGCATGTGAATAAGCACATCTCTGCGCAGGTGATTTATGAGTTTTTCGGACGGAGATCCAGTGCGCCGGGATGCCGCCGATGTCTGCATTTATTCTAAAATGAAGCAGACCTTCTGTCAACCGTCGGATCGCTTTAATCCAGCTTGATTCCCTGAAGAAGCTTTGCAAACGGGCTTGTATCGGACGCATCCTCTGGGCTGTCTGCCGCATATTCGGATGGGATTTCGTAGGACTCGTCCTCCGTGTCCGGTTCATCCTCGCGCAGAGCCTTGATGCTCAGGGAAATGCGGTCGCCCTCGATCTTTAAGATCTTTGCCTTTACCACCTGTCCCATTTTAAGCTCTTCCTTTGGCGACTTGATGAACTTGTTGGTGATCTGGGAAATATGGCAAAGACCGGTCAGTCCCTCTCCGATATCGATAAATACACCATAGGATTCCATTCGTGTAACAGGCCCTTCTACAACATCGCCGGTGGTCAGTCTGCCGATCCGCTGTGTTTTCTCGACAATCGCCTGCTCGCGTTGGATCATTTTGGCGGAAAGGACAAGCTTCTGAATATCCTTTTCCACGGTGATGATCACTGCCTGAACGGTCATGCCGACATATGCCTCGGTATCCTCAACATAAGTCAGTGCAAGCTGGGATGCCGGGATAAATGCGCGGATCCCCTTGACATATCCGGTCACACCGGCAGGAACAGCTTCGGTGATCTTTACGGAGAAAACGGTACCGTCTGCCATGTCTTCCTTAAGCTCGTCCCAGACAAGAACACGGTTGGCTTCACGCATGGAAAGGATTACGTTGCCGCTTGTATTTTCCGGATCCAGAACCATTGCCTTGATCGTGTCGCCGATCACCATATCTTTTTTGATGGAGAAGGACGGATCATCGCTGCATTCCTCGATTGGGATAATGCCCTCGGTGTAGTAATTCAAGTCGACGGTGACTTCCGTGTCGGATATACCGATCACAGTCACATCGAGGATATCGCCCTCGCGCAGAACCTGAAAGGAACGTTCCAGTTCGTTTTCGTAGTCTTTCATACTCTTTTCATTACTCATATAACGCACCATACCTTTCTGAAAATGTATGGCTTCATTATAACAGTAAAATGTGAAGAAACAAATAACCTTTACAACATTTCTCTCTATTGTTTACAGTTGGAAATACTTATTTTCTGACTTTGACGGTGCAGGTCTCGCGGGTGCCATCCTCCGTAAAGGAGATGACAGCGGTTCCGACGCTTCGTGCGGTGAGATTACCGAGTTGGTCAACCTGTACCACATTTGGTTTGCTTGATTTGATGAGAGGCGCATTGCCGCTGGATATTTTGTAACCGAGTGTGCGTGTTTTGCCCACTTTCATGGTCAGAGAGGATGCAGATAATCTGATGGTTGGAGCTTCGACCTCGATCTCACAGGTTTTGGTGACGCCGTCGGCTTTGGCGGTAATGAGTGCAGTGCCATGTTTCTGGGCGCAGACAAGACCGGTATCGCTGACGGTTGCAACGCTGGAACGGTTGGATTTCCAGGTCGGAGTGATCCCGGAGGACACATCGGCGGTAAGTTGAACCTGCTGGCAGCGGAAAAGCTTCCGGTAAATATGGTTCAACGTAATGGAAGGCTTTTTGACGGTGACGCGGCAGGTGGCTGTTGTCTTGCCGGCTGTGATAGAGATGATGGCAGAACCCGGTTTGCAGGCGGTGATCACACCATCACTGTCTACTACGGCAACACTCTTTTTATTGCTGCTGAAGGAGACCGGCTCACTTCCTGTTGTGGAAGCCTGAAGACGCTTTGTCTCACCGTTTTCCATAGAAATACTGCGTGTACTCAGCGTAATCTTCGTGCGGGCGACCGTGACTCTGCAGGACGATTCACTTCCGTCCGCCTTTGCTGTGATGCGGCAGCTTCCGGCGTGCTTCGCGGTGACAAGACCGTAGCGGTTGACCGATGCGACTTTTGCATTCGAGCTCTTGAAAGATGGCAGTCTGCCGCTTGAGACAACGGCACCAAGATAAAACTCCTGACCGGCAGACAGGGACGCCTGATACTGCGTCAGTACAATGAAAGTACGGGCGGCAGAAGCGGTCCGGGTGGCAGCAGGAGCGAAAAGAAGCCCTGCAATGATTGACAGTGTCGTGAAAATGGCGGGAAAAATCCGCCGGAATGATGATTGATATTTCATAGAACTCCCTCCTTATCGGAGAGAAATGCTGTAAAGTGCTCGTAGTATAGCAGGCGTGTGCTTGCGGTGTCAACCGCTTCGGATCATTTTCGGAAAACTGCACGAAAATAAAAAATATTTCCGGGAAAATACACAAAGAAAATCGAAAAGGAGAGAATCTCATTTGTGCATCATGTATTTTTGTGGTATAGTTAGGATGAGTAATGTTTGATTGCATACAGGTATACACGACCGTACTCAAACTTCCCACAGGAGAACGATCCTGTTCCGATAATATTTCTTATTCCAAAGAAATAAATACAGATTTTTGCCTGAATGTACTTAAATATCCGTAGGCTGTGTCTGAAAATGCTCTTGTCACATTACGGTTTTCGGAAAGTCTAATTGCTTTGCTGTTTCGATGATCGATGAACGCGTCCTGCCGTACTCGCCCCAAGACGGGGTTCAAGTGTTTCGTAAGGCGCTCTGCCCCCGCTGGTGCTTATGCCCTGTGCTTTGGGGCATTATGCACCATTGTGTGGGGCAACGCAGCGGGAGCGTGCCGACCGAAATAGTTGACCCCGTCTATGGGGGTCGATCGTTCGGACACGTATCCATCGAACCATTGCAAAGCAAAGACTTTCCGGAAAACCTAGTGATCTGCGATCATTTTCAGACACAGTCTTACGGATTCGGTAAGTAATATAAGCAAAAATCGTATTCTTAACCCGTTTGGGATAAGAAATATTATCGGTACATTTTCTTCCTGTGTGGGAAGTTTGAGCAACATATTAATGAAATTGGAGGATAATGACATGGCAAAGATCGAGATGAAGACACCGTTGGTGGAGATGGATGGCGATGAGATGACCAGAATTCTCTGGAAGATGATCAAGGATGAGCTTCTGTTTCCTTTTATTGATCTGAAGACAGAGTATTATGATCTCGGACTGGAGTATCGTAATGAGACAAACGATCAGGTGACGATCGATTCCGCGGAGGCAACCAAGAAGTACGGTGTTGCTGTTAAGTGTGCAACGATCACACCTAACGCTGCCCGCATGACAGAGTATAATCTGAAGGAAATGTGGAAGTCTCCGAACGGCACGATCCGTGCAGCACTGGATGGAACTGTTTTCCGCGCACCGATCCAGGTAAAGGGCATTGAGCCTTGCGTGAAGAACTGGGAGAAGCCGATCACACTGGCACGTCATGCCTATGGTGATGTTTACAAGAATACAGAGATCAAGGTGCCGGGAGCAGGTAAGGCAGAGTTAGTATTTACCGGTGCAGACGGCAAAGAGATCCGTCAGACGATTCAGGAGTTTGATGGTCCCGGTATCATTCAGGGTATCCACAATACAGACAAGTCCATCACGAGCTTTGCAAAGGCATGCTTCAACTATGCACTGGATACAAAGCAGGATCTGTGGTTTGCCACAAAGGATACGATCTCTAAGATCTATGACCATAATTTCAAAGATATTTTTCAGGATATCTATGATAAGGAATACAAGGAGAAGTTTGAGGCGGCAGGCATCGAGTATTTCTACACACTGATCGATGATGCGGTTGCCCGTGTCATGAAGGCAAAGGGCGGATTTATCTGGGCCTGCAAGAACTATGATGGTGATGTCATGAGTGACATGGTATCCTCTGCATGCGGCTCTCTGGCAATGATGACCTCCGTACTGGTATCTCCTTCCGGTGTGTATGAGTATGAGGCTGCTCACGGAACCGTTCAGAGACATTATTACAAGCATCTGAAGGGCGAGGAAACATCTACAAACTCCGTTGCTACGATCTTTGCATGGACTGGCGCTCTGCGTAAGCGTGGTGAGTTGGATAACATTCCTGAACTCATGGCGTTTGCAGATAAGCTTGAGAAGGCAACGCTTTCTACGATCGAGAACGGAAAGATGACAAAGGATCTGGCACTGATCACAAGCATGAAGGATGTGACGGTACTCAACAGCGAGGGATTTATTAAGGCGGTTCGTGAGTCTCTGGAAGCAATGCTGTAATATATATCTGAAAAGGATAAATACTTATTCATATCGTGTAAAAAGCCTCGAAACAGGGGCTTTTTGCTGTTAGAGAGACAACAGATCAGGAGGATATTGTAACTATGATTAAGTTTGAAAAGGAAGTTACCGGTCTTGTGCCGGATCATGGATTTACGCACGGCGCCAAGTTTCATGCGGATGATCTGTTTTCTACGGCGCTTCTTCGTCTGATAAATCCGGACATTCAGGTGGAGAGAGGCTTTGATGTGCCGGAGAATTTTGACGGGATCGTATATGATATTGGACGAGGCAGATTTGACCATCACCAGCAGGACAAGGAGATCCGTGAGAATGGCGTGCCGTATGCGGCATTCGGTCTTCTCTGGCGCGAGTTTGGTTCCTGTTTCCTGACGGAGGAGGAAGCGGCAGATTTTGATGAGAAGTTTATCCAGCCGTTAGATGAGTCCGATAATACAGGTTCAGAGAATACCCTGTCGGAGCTGATGGAGAAGTTTAATCCGGGCTGGGATTCCGATGCCTCGTATGATGACAGGTTCTGGGAGGCAGAGACATTTGCGGAGAAGATTCTGATGCATTACATCGAGAGCATTCAGGGACTCAGAAGAGCTTCCGAGGTAGTTGTGAAGGCGATGGAAGAGTGTGATGGTGAGGTGTTGATCTTGCCTTGTTACGTGCCTTGGAAGAGAAATGTGATCGGCAGCGGTTATCAGTTTACGGTGTATCCGTCCAACCGTGGAGGCTATAGTGTGCAGGGAGTTCCGAAGTCGAAGGAGGATCGCAGCCTTGTCTGTGATTTTCCGCAGGAATGGTGGGGCTGTGATCCGCAGGAGCTTCCGAAGGTCAGCGGCATTGCGACAGCCAGATTCTGTCATCCGACGGGCTTTCTCGCGGCAGCAGATACAAAAGAGGATGCGGAACAGATGGCGCGTATTGCACTGGAATGGCGATAAATTTATCAGACGCATATGAGATCCCGGCATTGTCCGGGAAGTGTGATTTTAAAGAGATCAAGAAACAGTATCGTTAATTAATGCACCGGGTTCATCCTGATTCCGGTGCATTTTTCAGATTATTTGAATGATTCAATCCCGGTAACGGGATTGCGGGATTATTTCAATCCCTCGATCGCAGCAACGGCATCGTTGAACCAGTCTCCCTCAAGACCTTCTACGTTACCGGCATCACTTGCGGCAGCAATCTCAGCGGTCATAGGGATGCGTCCGAGAACAGGCAGATCATACTGCTTTGCAACCTCGTCAACATGACTTTCACCGAAAATATTGATGTGCTTTCCGCAGTCCGGACATTCCACATAACTCATGTTCTCGATGATACCAAGAATTGGCACGTTCATCATCATTGCCATGCGGACTGCCTTTCCAACGATCATAGAAACTAATTCCTGTGGGGATGTCACGATCACGATACCGTCTACCGGAAGTGACTGGAATACGGTAAGTGGGACATCACCGGTTCCCGGAGGCATATCGACGATCATGTAGTCGACATCCTTCCAAACAACGTCAGTCCAGAACTGTTTTACCGTGCCGGCGATCACAGGACCTCTCCAGATGACAGGATCATTGGAATCCTCCAGAAGAAGGTTGACGGACATGGTCTGGATGCCGGTCTTACTCTCGACCGGGAAGATCTCGGTATCTGTGCCAACGGCATGCTGTGTGATGCCGAATGCCTTTGGAATGGATGGACCGGTCACATCGGCATCCATAATGGCTGTGCGATGTCCCTTTCGCTGCAGGTTTACGGCAAGCATGGAAGAGATCATGGACTTTCCGACACCGCCCTTACCGCTGACAACGCCGATTACCTTGTCGATCCGGCTTTCTTTATTGGGTTGTTCGATCATACTCTGTGGGGAACGGCTGCTGCAATCTGCTGAGCAGCTTCCGCAATCATGGGAACAGTTTTCGCTCATAATGTAATCCTTCCTTTCTATATACACATAAATTTTAGTATAGCAATTTATTGATAAATTGTCCACTATAACGTTCTAACGGACAAAGGGGGCACATACAATTTACTATTATGATGTGGAGCATGCACGGCGGTCAATTAGCGTCGGGTATTCCGGAATGGAGGAAATATGAGTGGATATCAGAGAATGGTTTCCTATCTCTATCGATATGATAAGGGGATAAAAGGAAAAAACACAGGCTATGCAAGGATTGAACGGAATGACCGGAGATGCCGCGTGACAATACGTCTTCAGGACACGGTTTCAGTATCTCCGTCAGTTTTCTTTTTTATACAAAATGAGGGTGGCATGCAGCGGATCCCGGCGGGAAAGCTTGCGCGAAACGGCAGTGGATTTGCCGGAAGGGTGGAGACGCCGGTTGACAGGATGGCAGGTTCGGAATATGCGTTTGACCGGATTGACGGGATTTATCTGAGTGGACCGGAAAATGTGTTTTATGCGACAACCTGGAAGGATATCACGGTCTCGGGAGCAGCACCGGAAAAGGAAGCTGACGGATGGAAGGCAGAGGACGACCGGGATGCCGGGAACAGATCAGATGCCGGGAGCGGATCGGAGGAGAGTCGGCCGCAGGCGGTGAACACGGCATCTACAGAAATCCGGCAGGAATCCGAAAGGGCAGAACCTGTGCAGCGGCGTCAGGATGCTCTGGACGATGCCTTGCAGGCAGCAACGGGACTGGAGGAGGCATCTTCTGCAGAAGCCTCCTCAGTGGAAGCCTGTTCCCGCAGAGAGCGCCCGGACTTTGGAGAACGGATGCTTTCCGTGTTCCCGAAAATGTACCCGTTTGAAATTGATGAGATGGGAGAATGCGTCCGCATTGACCTGAAGGACATCGGAAATCTTCCGGTGGCGTACTGGTCGCTTGCCGGCAATCCGTTTCTTCTGCGGGGCTATTACTGTTATCGTCATCTGATTTTTGCGTGCATCGGCAGGCAGGAGTATGCGGTTGGCGTGCCGGGCATTTACAGCGAAGAAAACAGCAAATGGGCGAAGGAGTGCCGGATGCTTCGTTTTCAGCCACTCTCCAAGGTGAAGGACAGACATGGCGCATTTGGATACTGGCTGATCGCTGTTCATGCGCAGGGGTGATCGGGGCTGATCGTTGTATGCGTGCAGGGCAGGCTCCGGCGGACAGATGATGCCGCAGAAAATAGCTTTTGATAAACTTTCGTTCCATGGATTTTGCGAAAGAGGATGACATTTTCGTCCGGATAGCGTATGATTCTGATAGATTCACGGATGCAATGGAGTAATCCGCCGGGGTCAAAATACCCTTGCCCCCAATATCATTAAATTGGAATGAGGATGAACATGGAAGAACAGAAAATACAGGAAAAATATATGAAAGAGGCGATCCGTCAGGCGAAAAAGGCGGGGGAAGCCGGAGATGTGCCAATCGGCTGTGTGATCGTATATGAAGGCAAGATCATTGCCAGAGGCTATAATAAGAGAAATCAGCAGAAATCGGCACTGGGACATGCTGAGATCAGCGCGATCCGCAAGGCGAGTAAGAAGCTGGGTGACTGGCGGCTGGAGGAATGTACCATGTATGTAACGCTCGAACCGTGTCCGATGTGTGCGGGGGCGATCGTTCAGGCGAGGATTCCGGAGGTTGTCGTGGGAGCCATGAATCCGAAAGCGGGATGCGCCGGAAGTATTATCAATCTGCTTCAGATGCAGCAGCTCAATCATCAGGTCCGGCTGCAAACCGGGATTCTGGAGGAGGACTGCCAGAAGCTGCTCAAGGATTTCTTTAAGGAGCTTCGCCGTCAGCAGAAGCTGAAGAAAGAAAAGCCGGCGGGGGGAGCACAGAAAACAGAAGCGGCAGATCATGCAAGATAAGTATATATGTAATGATTTTCCCATTTGCCGTTGATCTGCGCAAAGTCATGAAGCAGCCCCTCCCGATGGAAGGTGAGCTTCTCGAGCAATGCGATCGACGGATCGTTGTCCGGCATGACATATGCCTCGATCCGGTGAAAGCGGTATTCGCGGCATACGAGAGGAATCAGAAAAGAAAGCGCTTCGGTCATGTAGCCCTGCTGCAGATGATCCTTGTCGGTCTTGTAGCCAAGCATACAGCTTGAAAATGCACCGTGCAGAAAATTGCTGAAACAGATCGTACCGATGGGAACGTCGGTATGGTCCCGGAGATACATCCACATGCGCAGATGTCTTGCCTTCACAAAGGAATTATATTCAAATGTAAGATTCGTCCGTTGAAAATCCGGAGAATAAAACCCGGGTCTTTTGACCGGCTCATACGGCTCCAGAAAGTCTCGGTTTCGTTCATAAAATTCAAGCACACCGGCTGCCTTATCCGGATGGCTTACGCTGAGGAGAAGACGGCTGGTCTCGTATTGTGGTTGCATTACAGGTATTCCTCCCAATGATATGTCTGTATTGCCTTAGTGTATCATGCGGTGACGAAAATAACAAGGAAATATATCTTGACAAGCTTACGCGGGAGAGGATATAATTAACATCTAACATAAATTGTGTGAAGTATGTCATAAAGCTTCCGTGCTAGCCGGGGAGATAGCGGTGCCCTGTACCTGCAATCCGCTATAGCAGGGGTGATGTTCTGTTTCGGATGCATTGATTGCGGAGCCGCCCGATATAAGTGGTGATGACGTTTTGGTCTTGCGCAATGGGAACTCATGAACCGTGTCAGGAGGGGAACCTAGCAGCACTAAGTGAGCCCTCCCGTGTGCCGTGAGGTTGCCGGAGCCGAGCTAACTGTATTGGTAACGTCTGCAATGATGCGTACAACGCAGAATGCACGGTTTTTATATAGATAAGAGCTGTCAGTCTTCGGATAGAGGACAGACGGATCCTGATAAATTATATACAGATGATCAATAGGGAAAGTGGAGAATGCTCCACTTTTTTCTTTAATTTCGGTGTTATTTCTGATAAAATAAAGTTAGGTAAATGGTACGGATGGCAAAGGGGGATAAGCGGTGAAAGCAGAACTGAAAAAAGGAAGCATTAATCATATCATCCAAGATACGGATATTTACGAGGCGGGAGAGTTTCTTGATTCGATCGCCATGGTGGTAAAGGGCAGGATCCGTGTGCATGGATATGGTCTTAATCTGGTTGTGGGCTCCGGCTGCTTTCTGGGAATCCGGGATCTCAACAGAGGGGCGCACGGTGTGACGTATACGGCACTGACCAATGCGGTAATCTATGTATTTCCATCATCTGGAGCGATGAGTGATCTTAGGGGAATCATGAAGATCAATAAGGATTATGTGGCATTGATGGTTGTGGGTCTTCATCGTTCTCTGGCAGAGCAGGAACGTGCTTATGAGGAGCTGCAGGAGGCGGCTGAGGGCTCCTATGAGATGACTTTTCGGATATATCACAAGTGCCGGCAGCTTGCCCAAGAGACGGGAACTGTCTTTGAGGAGCTTGCGGCGGTGGAGAAACTGCACCCGTTTGACGAGCCGCAGATGCTTTCACTGGATAAGGTGCATTATTATCAGGCGTGCGCCAAGGTGCCGATGGATGTGCAGAAGGCGTTTTACGGAAGCTCTGCCGAGATATGCATTTATCATGTGAGGGAGCAGGTCGGACTGCTGCATCAGCTCCATGATTACAGTAAGTCGCTGACGGAATATCTGAGTCAGATGATGCACTATCTGATCCTCGACGGCAGAAATTTGTATCTGGCGGTGTCTGGGTTTGCGCAGACGTTGCAGCGTGCCGGCCAGGATGCTTCCGGAGTGATGACAGATCTTGATGAGGTGATCGACCGGATCAATTCTCTGGAAAGTGTCCTGCAGAAGCGGGCGGATGTGGAGTGTGTGATCGACCGTGGAACAATGGAGGAGACATATTATAATCTGTTGAATCCTTCGCATGGCACAGGCGGACCGGACGTGCAGGGAGATACGCTGGCGCTTGTGGAGGACTGCGGCGTCGATGTGTCGGAGCTTGTGGATTCGCTGGGAACGATTCTTTCCTTTGGGGAGATCGAACAGGAACGCGCCGAGCGTTTTGAAGATCTCGTAGCACAGTTTGAGGCGCTGGAGGATAAGGAAAGCTCGACGGATGAGGCGAGGAGCCTGAGACGTAATCTTATGAAGGACTACTATCCAATCTACGAGAAGGTTTTTCTGAAGGATTATCAGTCGGCAGAGGAGGCTCCGACAGAGGTGGAGCTTTTCCTGCGCTACGGCTTCTTGAGCGAACGGCTGCTCAGGGAGGATATGATCGAGGATCTTCTGACGCTGGATCAGGGCAGCATCTACCAAAACGGATGTCATGTCTTTGATATGAAGGAATGGCTCACAGCAGTGATGGACGGGGATCGTATGCCGTCCAAGAATGAATTTGATATGGATTATGAAGAATTTCTTCGGGATAAATTAAAAAATAAAGAGATTACCGAAGAGCAGAAGAAGAGTCTGCTCAAAAGCCGGAAACAGAGGCTGCATTTTGAGGTTATGAACATGTTCCGGCTGACGCACCGTCTTGTCAGTGGTCAGATCGTATCCTTTGTGCCGTTTCTGTATACCGAGGGCTGTTCTAATCTGGAAAGGAATTTTCTTTCCAAGGAGAAGGTCTCTGCGGCGTTTAACAGACTGCGCCGGATCGATTACTCCGTCTTTTACCGGGAGGTGCTTTATACGGGAGAGATCTCCGGCATCAAGAAGGAATTTATTCAGGTGGAGGTCTGTCCGGATGTGATACTGATGCCGACTGTGGGATCGAGAGATATCATGTGGCAGGAGCTCAGCGGCAGAAAGAGAGATTCAGAGGGACGCTTGATCCTTCCGGCTTTTCTGGAGGGAGATCTGGACAAGACAGTAGCGCATCTGGCGGGTTCTTTCCGGTGGGAGCTGTGTCGTACGATGCAGGGCGTGTACTGGAATAATATCCAGTATAAGTCGCTCACCAGTGAGTATTCGGATTTCCTACAGTTTTACCGCAAGAACAGGGATCTGTCGGATGATCGTAAGGAGAAATTAAAGCTTCAGATACAGAAGCACCGGAATAATTCCAGAGAAATATTTGCGGCGGATTACATGAACTGGATCCTGCATGAATCCCAGGGAGGCATGCTGCTTAGTAAGCCAGTGCGCGAGATCATGGCAACCTACTGCCCGTTTACGCAGGAACTGCGTCAGAATCTGGAGGGACAGCCGGTATTTATGAATGCGATGGCACGCTTTGAGAGAGAACGTGCCAAAAAGTGTAAAGAATACGATATGAAGTTTCGTGTATGGGAAAAGGATCAGGTAGAGGTGCCGCCGGAGATCGTGCATACGAAAGAGTTTTATGAACGGTAAAGATCAGATCCAGCCGCCATCGAGTGTGATAATCTGACCGGTCATATAGTCCGGGGCTTCGGCAACCTGACGGATCAGAGCGGCTGCCTCCTGCGGTGTTCCGGCTCGTCCGGCAGGAATCTCGTCGATGACGGCGGCAAGCTCCTCCGGATCAAGAAAGCTGTTCATGGAGGTGTCGATCATGCCGCAGGCAACGGCATTAACCGGAATGCCGCTTGGTGCCAGCTCCTTTGCCAGTGCCTTGGTGAAGGCGTTGATCCCACCCTTTGTTGTAGAATATGCGACCTCCGTGGATGCGCCGACACTGCCCCAGACAGAGGAAACGTTGATGATCCGGCCGTGCTTTTCCTGTAGGAAATAAGGGATGATCACCCGGCTGGTATAAAAGACAGAGGAAAGATTTGTGCGGATGATATCATCCCATTGCATCGGAGTCATATCCTGCAACAGACCAATATGAGAGATACCGGCATTGTTGACAAGGATCTCCGGAGTCCCGAAGGTCTGGACTGCCTTCGCCAGAAATTCCTCTGCATCCGTTGCATTTCCCATGTCACCGCAAAAGGAAAAATACTGTCCGCCCGCAGCCGTGATCGCATCCTGTGTCTGTGTCATCTGATAATCACAGTGGCGGCTGCAGATTGAAATATTCCAGCCCATGGAAGCGTATAAAAGTGCTGTGGCGTGCCCGATTCCACGGGATGCGCCGGTGATGATAATGTGATGCATGTTCATTTCTGATCAAATCCTTTCCTTAGACAATTTCACTGTACTATATATAGCAGCTATATAGTAAATGAAAGTTACTTTGAATACAAGGCTTTACACATTTTAGGAAGTTTGCTATAATTTGCTGGAATGTTGTACAAATTTGCGAATTTTCCATCGGAGCATCCGGATGGTAAAGAAAGGTACTGATATGAAAAAAAATGCAGTGTTGTTCTTTTTTAAGAGCTTATTAAAATCTATTCTGGTGATCGTATCGATTCTCGCAGTCGGCGTGATCAGCTACAAGGTTTCTTATCAATATTTGTCAAAGCAGCTGGAGGAAGGAAAGCTGGATGTACAGGAGAAGGAGCTGGAATCTATTCTGGATCAGGCGAAGACAGATGAGATTTCCAAGAATCTGATCTATGTGGTCAATGACAAGCAGATGATCACCCATATGATGCTGGAGATCTGCAACACCAAGACAAACAATATGGATTACATTACAATTCCGACCAATACAGATTATACGATCCTGGCAAAGATGTATCAGAAGCTTTGTGTTGTGGATGAGGAGATTCCGCAGATCGTACGTCTGTCAAAGCTGCGCCGTTATTTTTCCGATCTGGAGGATGCCGAGGCATATGGTTATGCGGAGCTTATTATGGAGAAGCTGTTAAAGACAGATATCAGTTATTTCACGGTGATCTCTCAGGGGATTTACGACCTGCATTATCAGGAACAGAAGATGACAACACAGTACGCAAAGGTGCTTGACGGCTCTGGTCAGTCTGCATCCGCATCACCTTCACCAGGCGAACAGGCACAGCAGTATAATTCTTCTGTAACAATGAAGGTGACGGTACTCAGCGATTCCTTTACGAATCAGCTGAAGGATATTGCCGGCGATGAGACAAAGATCATGGCGTATATCAAGGATCAGTATAACCAGGACGGAATACAGTCCAACCTGACAGTATACAATAAGATCGGATATATTGAGTCATATATGAAGATGGACTCCTCTCTGTATCATTACTGGGCGCTGCCTGGCGAGTACAATGGCAAGCTGTTTACAGTAGATACTGCGTCAGCATCAAAGTTTATCAGTGATATTGAGAATGTAACAGAGACATACACAACACCACAGAGTGAAGAGAAGTCAGTTCCTGCCAAGAAGCAGGTAAGCTCCAAGGGCAAGAAGATCATTATCCTGAACGGAAGCAAGATCTCCGGTCTGGCAGCAGCCAAGCAGAAGACACTTGTGGATGCCGGCTATACTGTGCCGAAGGTTGGTGATTATACACAGGAGGTTTTGACCAGAACAAAGATCATTGTTTCCAAAAAGAAGTGGGGGGCTGATCTGACGACTTATTTCAAAGATCCGCAACTTGTTGTAGGTCAGACACCGGATGGTTATGATATCGAAATTATTCTTGGCACGGTAGATGCCAATTAGAATGGGATTTGATTATGCAAGCATCAGTTAAAATTATGGATATTGACGTGGATATGATGAGTAACGATGTCTTTGTCCGCAAAATGAATGAATATCTGACGGATGATCATCTTGATGTCATCATGTTTGCTTCCACGAAGATGCTGAACAAGGCGATGGAGGATGAGGAGTACCGTGCACTTCTGGAAAAAGCAGACCTGTTTCTGCCGGGAGAGAAGGCACTTCTGGCAACGCATCATGTCGATGCTCTGGAGGCGGGAGACATGGTAGTTAATTACCGCAGCCTTGGAATGATGTTGGAGAATCTGATCAAGGAGGACCGGACGCTTTATATCATTGCCGACACGGAGGAGGCAGTGGAGAAGCTGCTGCATTACTGTAAGAAGATGCAGCCGGAGCTTCGGATGGTAGGCTCCTATTCCTGTGAACAGGGCATGGAGGATGCGGCGATCGTCAACGAGATCAACAGTCATACGCCGGATATGATACTTTTGAACCTGCCGGTGGGCTTGCAGGAGGGTTGGATCATGGAGCATTCCTCACTGCTCAATGCAAGACTCTGCATTGCAATCGGTGGCGTGGCAGAGCTTATCTTTGCGATGCAGAAGGAGACCCCGGAATGGGTGCGCAAGCTGCATCTGGAGGCTCTGTATCATCGTATTTTCCGGGAACAGGCAGTCAAAAAAGATTTCCGTACGCGTATATTTCGCAAGAAAATAACCAAATATAATAATCAGAATGAGATACATGATTATACAAAGGATGACAGCCGCTAGGTGTCATCCTTTTTCTTTATGTACAGAGAAGGATCGTAACGCATTGGATGGTAAAAAGGAATCGGGAAAGTAATTCCGAGGGGCGAAGCGTTGGTTTTGTCCTTTTTTAAGGAGGCAGGAATGATGGAGGGAAAAGGGAAGCTCGGAAAATATGGACCGGATCTTATCCGGATCGTGACGGGGACTGTGTGCATGGCACTGGCAGTCAACTTTGTGTATGAGCCGCTCGGAATGGTGACAGGAGGTATGTCAGGTCTGTCTATTGTTATTCGGCGGCTGACCGGACGGTGGACCGGCTTTCAGATGCCGGTGTGGCTGAGTAATCTGCTTCTTAATATTCCGATTTTTTGGATGGCGTGGAGGATCAAGGGAGGACATTACATGAGGATGACTCTTGTGGCAAATATCTGCTTTACGGCAGCTCTTTTTCTAATCCCGGTTCCGTCTGCTCCGCAAAAGGATTTTGTGCTTGCTGCGGTTGTCGGCGGTGTGCTGACGGGGGCGGGACTTGGTCTCGTATTTTCCAGAGGATGTTCGACCGGGGGGACGGATCTTCTGGGGGCGGTGATCCATCATTTTCTGCCGTATTATCCGGTGGGGCAGATCCTGTTTGTGCTGGACTGCCTGATCATTGCGGCGGGGGCGTGGGTGTTTGGAATACGGTCGGCGGTGTATGCGGCCGTGGCGGTTTATCTGACAACCAGACTGATGGATATGATCGTGGCGGGAGGAAGTTTCGCCAAGCTGGCATATATCATTTCTGATGAATATGAAGCGATCGGACATGCCGTCATGTCACAGCTCGGACGGGGTGTTACCGTGCTGGAGGGAACAGGAATGTACACCGGCAGACAGCGAAAAACGCTGATGTGCGTGGTCGACCGGAAACAGATCAGCAGCGTTAGCCACATTGCGCGAAAAATCGACAAAAAGGCATTCGTCATTATTTCGGACATCAGGGAGGTTCAGGGAGAGGGATTTGTGGAAAAGATACAGAGTTAGGTGGCTGGAATGGACCTTTTTTTGACGAATTGAATGAAAAAAAATAAAAATATACGGTTTGCACAAAACATTAAAATGTTCTTTGGCTATTTGTGCTATGGTCAATAATGCTTGGATAGTGTAATATAATTCATGGGTAAAGCGTTAGGAAGTAACGCGGAACACTAATAAGGCATATTATTTAAACATTATAGGAGGAACACACAATGGCAAGTTTATCATTAAAGAACGTTGGTAAGACATATCCTAACGGATTTGTCGCAGTTAAGAATTTTAATCTTGATATCGCAGATAAGGAGTTTATCATTTTCGTAGGACCTTCAGGTTGTGGTAAGTCTACAACACTTCGTATGATCGCCGGTCTGGAGGAGATCACATCCGGTGAGCTTTGGATCGGTAACACAATGGTCAACGATGTAGAGCCTAAGGACAGAGATATCGCCATGGTATTCCAGAGTTACGCTCTGTATCCACATATGTCAGTATATGACAACATGGCATTTGGTCTTAAGTTAAGAAAGACTCCAAAGGATAAAGTTGATAAGCTCGTTCACGAGGCAGCTAAGATCCTCGATATCGAGCATCTGTTAGACCGTAAGCCAAAGGCTCTTTCCGGTGGTCAGAGACAGCGTGTGGCAATGGGTCGTGCAATCGTTCGTAATCCTAAGGTATTCCTGATGGATGAGCCACTTTCCAACCTCGATGCAAAGCTTCGTGTACAGATGCGTATAGAGATTTCCAAGCTTCATCAGAGACTTGAGTCTACTATCATCTATGTAACACATGATCAGACAGAGGCTCTTACACTTGGTACCCGTATCGTAGTTATGAAGGACGGTGTTATGCAGCAGGTTGCTACACCAATTGATCTGTATACAAAGCCATGTAATCTGTTCGTAGCTGGTTTCATCGGTTCTCCACAGATGAACTTCATCGATTGTAAGGTAGTAAGAGACGAAGAGGGCATCAAGCTTGCATTCGGTTCTTATGCAGTTAAGCTTCCGGAGAGCAAGGCAGAGAAGCTTGTTGAGGGTGGCTACATAGATAAGGATGTTATCATGGGTATCCGTCCAGAGGATATCAAGGATGAGGAGATCTTCATCAATGCAGGCAGCAGCAACGTACTCGATGCTACTGTAAGAGTATACGAGATGCTCGGTGCCGAAGTATTCCTGTACTTCTCAGTTGAGGGACATGACATCACAGTTCGTGTTAATCCTCGTACAACAGCTCGTCCTGGTGATACGATCAAGATCGCTCTTGATACCAGCAAGATCCATATCTTCGATAAGGATACAGAGACAACAATCACAAACTAGTCTGATATATGACAGACATCCGGAATGTATATGCATTCATGGGATTGTTGATCCAATGGATCTGAATAATGATTTGAATTTCAGAGGGTTGTCCGAAAGGACAGCCCTCTTTACTTTTGTGCAAAATGATGATAAAATATATGCGGTATTGTATACTCATTAGAAGAAATAACGAGCATACTTTGGAGATGATGTTGATGGGATGAAATTATGATGATAATAAATAACATATGTGAGAAATAACTTGGAGGGGTTGTATGATTTCAAATCAGGTATTGCAGACAACGATCGACGGACTCAAGAATATCACCCGTATTGATATTTGCGTGATGGATACAGAGGGAAAGGCTCTTGCTACGACGATCAATAATGTAGAGGAGTATGAGGATGCCGTTATGGGCTTTGTGGATTCACCGGCAGACAGTCAGGTGTTGCAGGGCTATCAGTTCTTTAAGGTGTTTGACGAGCATCAGTTAGAGTATGTCATTTTGGCAAAGGGTGACAGTGATGATGTCTATATGGTAGGAAAGCTTGCTGCATTCCAGATTCAGAATCTATTGGTGGCATATAAGGAACGTTACGATAAGGACAATTTCATTAAGAACCTTCTTTTGGATAACCTGCTTCTGGTCGATATTTACAACAGAGCCAAGAAGCTTCATATTGATACAACCGCAAGACGTCTTGTATTCCTGATCGAGACGAAGAACGAGAAGGATACCGGTGCACTGGAGATCGTGAAGGGCTTATTTGCGAGCAAGACAAAGGATTTCATCACACAGGTTGATGAGAAGAATATAATCCTTGTCAAGGAAGTGAAGCCGAATGAGACATATGAGGATATGGATAAGACGGCGAAGGTTATTCTGGATATGTTAAATACAGAGGCGATGACCTCGGTACATGTGTCCTACGGAACCATGGTCAATGAGATCAAGGATGTGTCCCGCTCTTACAAAGAGGCGAAGATGGCGTTGGATGTCGGCAAGATTTTCTACAGCGATAGAAATGTTGTAGCATACAGCAGTCTTGGAATCGGACGTCTGATCTATCAGCTTCCGATGCCGCTATGCAAGATGTTTATCAAAGAAATCTTCGGTGACAAGTCTCCGGATGAGTTCGACGAGGAGACGATCGCCACCATCAACAAGTTCTTTGAAAACAGTCTGAATGTATCAGAAACTTCTCGTCAGCTGTACATTCACCGTAATACGCTGGTGTACCGGCTGGATAAGCTGCAGAAGAGTACAAATCTTGATCTGAGAGTGTTTGAGGATGCGATCACCTTCAAGATCGCCCTAATGGTGGTCAAGTATATGAAATATATGGAAACCTTTGAATATTAATTCAAATAAAGCGTGAAAGCCCCAGAGATGGGGCTTTTACACAATATATGTAAGAGGCACCGCGTGGGCGGTGGAGAAATGGGGAAAAGGAATGACTGGAATAAAAACATTTGGAAATAACGAGACAGCGGAGACGATCATCCGCATGCAGAATGTGAATCTTGTGTATCCAACGGGAACAGCAGCGTTAAAGGATTGTTCGCTGGAAATAGGAAAGGGCGAGTTTGTGTTTATTGTCGGGAGCAGCGGCTCGGGTAAGTCTACTTTGATCAAGACACTGCTTGGTGAGCTTGAGATTTCATCCGGAAGAATCGAGGTGGCGGGAAAGGATCTCGCGAATATGACGAGAAAGGAACTGCCGTATTTTCGCCGGAAGCTGGGCGTTGTCTTTCAAGAATTTAGGTTGCTCGATGAGATGAATGTTTTTGAAAATGTTGCACTTGCACAGCGTGTTGTCGGAGTATCCAGCAGAGAACGGCGCCGCAAGAATTCCCTGGCAATGTTAGAAATGGTAGGTCTTTCCAAGAAACTGAAGGCTTATCCGAATGAGTTGTCAGGAGGAGAGCAGCAGCGTGTGGCGATTGCGCGTGCTATGGTGAACCGACCGGCAATTCTTCTGGCGGACGAGCCGACCGGAAATCTTGATCCGGAGAATTCCTGGGAGATCATGAAACTGCTTCAGGATGTACATGAGCTTGGAACAACGGTTCTTGTAGTAAGTCATAATGAGGATATCGTCAACAAAATGCAAAAGCGAGTGATCACTCTGCATAAGGGGCAGATTACAAGCGATGCCAGACAGGGAGGTTATTTACAGTGAGTACATTATGGTATGGCTTGAAACAGGGCATAAAAAGTATCATACAAAATAAAATATTTTCGCTGGCGGCGATCGGTACCATTACGGCGTGTCTGTTCCTGCTGGGCGTATTCTATTCATTGTTGACCAATTTTCAACATATGGTTTATAATGCGGAGAGTACGGTAGGAATCATCGTATTCTTTGATGAAAATGCAACGCAGGCGCAGATCAGCAGTATTGGTCAGCAGATCAAAGCACGCAAGGAGGTTGAACGTGTCGACTATGTTTCTGCAGACGAGGCGTGGAACCGGTTTAAGTCAGAGATTTTGGAGGATCAGCAGGAAATGGTCAACGTATTCGGCAATGACAATCCGTTAGCTAATTCCTCCTCCTATGAGGTTTATCTGAAGGATGTCACGAAGCAGTCGGAGATGGTATCGTTTATTGAGAGCCTGAGCGGTGTGCGCAAGGTCAACAGTGCACAGGAGGCAGCAACCGGCTTCGGAAGCTTTAATATGCTGGTCGGATATGTGTCCGTTTCCATCATTCTGCTGTTGATCCTCGTATCGGTATTCCTGATCTATTCTGCGGTGGATATGGGTATCAATGTGCGAAAGGATGAGATCGCGATCATGAAGCTGATCGGTGCGACGGATCTGTTTGTGCGTCTTCCGTTTATCGTGGAGGGAATTACCATGGGGATTATCGGAGCGGCAATTCCGCTGGTGATCACCGGCGTGTTATATGATAATGTGGTACGATTTATCGTTTCTCACTTCTCGGTACTTTCCGGATGGCTGGCATTTGTCAGTACAGAAGAAGTGTTCCGCGTACTGATTCCATTGTGCCTTGGCATTGGAGTAGGCATTGGTGTGATCGGAAGTACGATGTCGGTAAGAAAGCATCTTCATGTATAGCGCGAAGGCATTCCGGGAACAGGAGTCCCCGTGAGAAAGAGGCGATGCAAACGGTGATATACCGAGGAACAGATTGGAGTGAGCAGCGATGAGACGAAGATGGAAGATTGCAGCCGGTGTGTGGCTTGCCGGGGCACTTTTGACGGGGGCTGCCGGTGTTGCCGGAACGGATCTGTCCGGCTTAAGAGTCATGGATAAGGTATATGCGGCACCGCAGGATAGTGGAGAGGCAGTCGCATCCCCGGAGGCAACAGAAGATACAGCCATTGTGAATGACGGCAGCTATCAGGGCAGACTGGATGCGGCGGAACAGAAGCAGCAGAAGCTGAAAGAGGAAAAGAAAGCCTTGGAGAAGAAGTTGGATAATATTCAGGATTTCACGGACGATGTCAGCAAATATGTGAGCACACTGGATATGCAGATGACGAATCTTCTGGATAATATTGATGCCAATAAGGAAGATATCGAAGATATCAAAGAGGAGATCCAGTCGGTCAATGAGGAATACGATAATGCACTGAGCAGGCAGCAGGAGCAGTATGATGGGATGAAGGCGCACATCAAATATATGTACGAGAATTCGGACAGTAATTATCTGGTGTATCTGATGAAATCGCGCACCCTCGCAGAATTTCTCAGCAGAGAGGAATACGTTGAAAAGGTCACTAACTATGATAAGGTGCTTCTGAACAAATATCAGCAGGTGCTTGACGAGGTGACGATTGCCCGCCAGAAGGCAGAAGAGAAGCAGCGGGAAGTAACCGCTACCAAGAATTCCTTAAAATATGAAAAAGAAAAGCTGGAGCAGCTTTCCGATGAAAAGACAAGACAGATTAAGATTTATCAGGGTCTTGTAGCAGATAACCGGCAGAATGTAGCTTCCTATGCGGTACAGATCGCCGATCAGGAGAAGGAGGTCGAAGCAATTCTCCAGGGAGGGCGTGATAAGATCTCGCAGAGTGAGAAAAGCGGAGATACGGTACAGATCATGCCGACAAACGGCGAGTATGCATGGCCGCTTCCGGTTTCCGGACGGATCACATCGACGTTCGGCTATCGTAAGGCACCGACTGCCGGAGCCAGCAGCTATCATAAGGGTGTTGACATTGCGGTCAATACCGGTACCAATGTACTTGCCTGCAAGGAGGGAAAGGTTGTGACGGCAGCGTACTCTTCCTCTGCCGGCAATTACGTCGCAATTTATCACGGAGGAGGAATTTATTCTTATTATATGCATTGCTCCCAGCTTAAGACATCTGTCGGAAAGCATGTGGAAAAGGGGCAGGTGATCGCAAGATCCGGTTCCACGGGGATTTCGACCGGTCCGCATCTTCATTTTGCAATGTATAAATCCGGCAACTATGTTAATCCGATGTACTATGTGAAACAGCCATAAATAAGTGCCTGCAGTGTGAATGTACTGCAGGCATTTTAGGCATGAAGTGAGAATATAATGAGCAGAAAAGAGGTTTTGTAATGAAAAACAGGAAATTTTGGCAGGGATTTTTGACGGGAGGACTGAGTGTTTTGCTTTGTATGCTGTTGGTTTGTGCCGGACTGACGGTGACAGGGAAGATCGACATCAGAAATATGATCATGAAGGTTTCGTCCGGAAGTATCCTGAATAAGAAACTGGACAGCAAGATGACAGAGCTTCAGGCGTATATTGATCAGTTCTTTCTCGATGATATTGACCGGGAAAAGGTGCAGGATTCCATCTGCAAAGGAATGGTCGATGGACTGGGAGACGTTTACGCCGCATATTACAATGAGGAAGAATACAAGGATATGAAGGAGAAGACCTCCGGCAATTACTGCGGCATCGGCGCTTATGTGAGCCAGAGCGCAACCGATGGTGCGATCACGATTGTGCAGCCGATCAAGGACAGTCCGGCAGAAAAAGTCGGACTCAAGTCCGGAGACATTATCAGTGAGGTTAACGGTAAGAGTGTGGAAGGCATGGATCTGACTGCGGTTGTCAGCAAAATGAAAGGCAAAGCCGGAACGAAGGTAGAGCTTACCGTGTTAAGAGATAATCATCAGAAGAAATTTACGATCACAAGAGAAGAGATCCATTCTCAGACAGTTGCGTATAAGATGCTGGATGGAAAGATTGGTTATATTGAGGTCAGCTCCTTCGAGGAAGTGACAAAGCAGCAATTCCGTGATGCGCTCGATGATCTGGAAAAGCAGGGAGAGAAGTCTCTGGTCATTGATCTGCGCAATAATGGTGGAGGTCTGCTCAGCACGGCGGTCGATATGCTGGACCGTCTGCTCCCGGAGGGCATTGTGGTATATACCAAGGATAAGGACGGCAAGAAAGAGGTTTATCGCTCTACGGATAAGGAAAGCTTTGATAAGCCGATCGCCATTCTGGTCAATGAAAATTCTGCCAGTGCATCCGAAGTATTCTCCGGAGCAATGCAGGATTACAATAAGGCAGTTCTTGTGGGAACGACAACTTTTGGAAAGGGAATTGTGCAGACCGTATTTGATCTGTCGGATGGAACGGCGATCAAGCTGACAACAGCCAAGTATTACACGCCGAAGGGACGTAACATCCACGGAACCGGTCTGGAGCCGGACATCACGGAGGCACTCGATGATCAGACACACCGGCAGAAAAAGAGTGGTGTCCTGATTGACAACCAGATGCAGCGTGCGATCGATTATCTGAAAAACGGAAAATAATTTTTTGCAAAATAATGAAGATACCGGTAAAGAAAAAGGACAAATTTTCCGATATACAGTACATAATATATAGGAGGGAAAGAAATATGAACCGAAGAAAAATGGAAAAACGCAGTTTATCATGGTTGTTGGTTTTATCCATGGTTCTCAGCCTTTTTGGCGGATTTTCTGCGCCAAACAAGGCAAAGGCTGCAACAGGCGACGCTACTATTTCATTTGGTGAGCCGAGCATTTCAGCAAGTGGATATTATACTTACCCGAATGCCAAGGTGACACTGCCGGATGAGGATAAGCTGATCCACAATTTAACCGTAACAGTTGACAGTGGATATATTAAGGTAACATCCACATCTATCAAGGATAAGAGAGGTGATATGATCACCGGTAAAGGTATCCTGACCACAGAGAGTCTTCAGGAGAAGGACGAAACCAATGGTGGACTGAGTCAGGGTAGTGGAAGCGAGACGTTATCAACAGACAGCTCATCCAAATATGAGACAATCTCTTTTGACTTTGATGAGATCCGTGGCGAGACCGCTCCGGGAGCACCGGTATATGCCATTGAGAATTATCTTAAGACACTTCGTTTTACCACCAGCAAGACAGGTGGCCAGACCGTTACGATCACAGCAACGACACTTGGTGTGAGTGATCTTAAGACAACGATCAACGGTGCTGAGATCCCGCTTCATTATTACAATGGTCATTTTTATGGCTATGTAACGAACTGGTGCAACTGGAGAACTGCTTATGATGAGGCATCCGGTGCAAAGTTTGCCGGAGTAAAGGGTTATCTTGCAACTCTGACAAGCCGTGGCGAGGATCGTTTCCTGTATTCTACCTTCCCGCTGTACGGACAGCTTGCAAAGGAAGGATGGATGGGATGTACCAGAGCAACTCTGGAGTCCGTTGAGGCAGGAACAGAGGCAGAGAATCTTCCGAAGATTACTTCTAATAATGATCCGAACTTCATCTGGCGCTGGGTATCCGGTCCGGAGGCAGGCAAGGAATTTGGTCAGCAGACAACCGCTTACGGATTTGGCTCCGGGGACGGTGGTTTTGAGACATTTGACGGTCACTTCTCTAACTGGCAGAGCAGTGGCAACATTGAGCCGAACGGTGGTGCAAACGAGCCGGAGGCATTTGGTTATTATGGTAAGTACGCATACGGACGCTGGAATGACTACAGTGCAACCTCCTGCGTCGGTGGTTACTACATTGAGTTCGGTGGTATGCCGGGCGATGATGAGACTCTGAAGGATAACTTAGGTGATAAGATCGTTGTTAAGAGCGATAAGACTGAGCCGGACATTGTCAATCCGGACGTAAAGGATCCTTCTGCTACAAGTGCACCGAAGAAGACATTGACCGGTGAGCCGGTGATCAAGCTTCGTGATGAGGATGCAGATGTTGAAGTTGGTACAAGATTAAAGGCTGACACCTCTAATGTCGGACCTTCCGATGCTACCTATACATATAAGTGGTATGTGCAGGATGAAGGTACAGGCACATGGTCTGAGATTCCGAATACAGCAGGCAATGTCAATTTAACACTGACGAAAGATACGCTTGATCATAAGATCAAGGTTGAGGTTGTTGGTACCGATGATTATGAGGATCAGGTTCTGAGCTCTCAGCCGTTTAATGCCACACATACAAAGCAGGTACTCATCGGAACACCGACGATTGAAAAGAAGAACAGCACAGATAAGCTGGAGCCTGGTACAGTTATCCAGGCGAAGTTAGATGATCTTGTTGATCCGTCTGATCCGGATATTGACAAGGAGCTTCACTTTGAGTGGATCGCAAAGGATCCGAAGACCGGTGGAGAGACAGTCATCGGTAAGGATGAACCATCTTACGTTATCAAGTCGGATGACCTTGGAAAGGATATCTATGTAAAGGTAACTGCCAAGGAAGATTCGGATAAGTATACAGGAAGTGCGAAATCAGAGGATGCATTTACATTGCCGCCGGCACCGACAGCAACACCGGTACCGACCAATGCACCAACACCGGAGCCTGTACTGGAGCCGATTGTTGGACGTCCATCTATCGTAAACGATGTCACAGATGAAGAGGGCAACCCTCTCAATAAGGTTGGAACTGTTCTGAACGCCAACATTGACAAGATCACACCGGAGGGTGCAAAGAAATCATTGATCTATCAGTGGTACGTCCGCGAGAGCGATGGTACATTGACCGCAATTGACGGTGCAACAGAGCCGACGTTGACTCTGACAGAGAACGAGCTTAATAAGCAGCTTCTCGTAGCAGTAACCGGTAACGAGGATGAGGGCTATTACGGAACGAGAAACTCTTTCCCGTATGATGCAACACAGCAGAAGGAAAAGATCAAGGGAACCGTTAAGATCATTAACGAAACCAAGGCAAAGGATTCCGTAACAGGCGAAGAGTATGAGGTAAAGCGTGAGGGAACGATCCTTACAGCAGATATTGATGGTGTAACGCCGGAGGATTCTCACAATACACTGACCTATCAGTGGTATGTAAAGGAGTCTGACGGAAAGCTGACACCGATCCAGGATGCAACCGACCGCAGCTATACATTGACAACGGCTGAGGTGAATAAGGAGATTGTTGTTGAAGTAAAGGGTAACGGTAAGTACAAAGGAAGTGTATCTTCCAATCCGTATGATACAACACGTACCGATTCCGATGTCAAGATCGAGGATTCCGATCAGGAAGGAAAGAGAATCATCGTGGTATCTCCGACGATGAAGGATACTGTATATGCAATCGTGGATGCGAGTGGAGACGGAACACCATTGCTTAACATCCCGACAGTGGATGAGAAGGGTGTGTCTCAGTATCCAAACGTATACACCACTGAGTTGCCTGGATATTACAGACCAAGCGAGCCGGGTGGAAAGCTGATTTTTACTGTCGATAAGGATAAAGAGTATGTCATCTATGCCAAGAAGGATACAAAGACAGATGTTGTCATTGTCGGTCCGGAGATCGAGGGAGTAACCATTGTGGATTATGATGACAAGGGTACTTTAGAGCGAAATGACGATGATACGATTTCTATTGAGGTCAATCCTGCAGACCCTGGATACCAGTACGCAATCCTGAACAAGGTGGACGGAAAGTATTATGATATGCCTGTAGAGTATGATCCGGTTAAGAAGGAATATGTTTACGACAAAGATAAGAACGACGGTTTCCTGACAACCGGTGGTGAGGGTAAGGTAATCTTCTCCAACCTTCCGGCAGACGGTACCTATAAGGTGGTTGCCATTCCGGTAGGAAAGACGATCGATGATGAGATTTATAAGGGCTTGAAGCCGAGCCAGATTCAAGGTGGTTCACCGGATATTATCTCCGTGCCAAAGCCTATCCAGAGTCCGAAGCCAAGCGAGAGTCCGGATCCCGGAAGTTCATCTGATCCAAGTGCAAGTGCAACGCCGGATCCGAATGCAAGTGCAACGCCGGATCCAAACGCAAGTACCAAACCGGATCCAAATGCGAGTGCAACACCGGATCCAAATGCAAGCGGTAAGCCATCTGCAAGCCCGTCAGCGAGTGCATCAGCAACACCTTCTTCCACACCGGGAGCAGGAAATGCTACTGCGGCACCGTTAGATCCGGGTCAGCAGAGCAGAGTTGATAAGTTCGTTGAGGAGCATGGAAAGAATCCGTCAACCGGAGAGATCATTAAGAAGGTTGATGATCTGACAAAGGATGTCGTTTCTTCCGGTGAGAAGGAATGGAATCAGTTGTCCTCTGCAGAGCAGGATGCCGTAAACCAGAGATTGAAGGATGGCGGATGCCCATATACTTATCAGGAGCTTCTTCAGATGGCTAACACATATAAGATTCCTGGATTCAAGCTTCATAAGGTTATGAAGAAGAACTCCAAGGCTAAGCTGAAGCTTATGAAGTGCAAGGGTGCTACGATCATTGTGACATCAACCAACAAGAAGGTTGCCACAGTGAATAAGAAGGGTGTCATCAAGGCAAAGAAGAAGGGTAAAGCAACTCTGACAGTCACAGCGGTTAAGGGCAAGTACAGCAACCGTCTGGTAATCAACATTGAGGTTCGTAAGAAGTTCAAAAATGCGACAGAGCTTAAGAAGTTCAAGTCCAACCGCATTAAGACACCGACGATTCTGATCGCTAAGAAGAGAAAGCTGAAAAAGTCCACAAAGATCAAGATCTATGGTCTGGAGAAGAATGCAAAGGTGAAGTATATTTCTTATAACAAGAAGGCACTTCCAATCAACAAGAAGGGACGTTACACTGCAAAGAAGAAGGGAAGATCCCTGATGCGTGTAACCGTAAAGCAGAATGATAAGACTTACTTCTTATATCTGTATGTAACAGCCTTCAAATAGACAAAACAACACTCTGAGTGAACAGAGCAGAATATGACGGACGTCGTACCGAAAGGTACGGCGTCCTTTTTGCGTATAAGAAGATGCCTGTAACATAGTAGAAATCAAGAACAAAACGCTGGTCTTGTGCTTTTTTGGTGACGCCGGTAAACGGGGATAAAACTTTTATGATAATTCCTATTGACAAAGTATGAAATCGGGTGTAATATATCCCTAGTAAGTCGATAGAGATTAGAGGAATTGGAGAAAACAAATGACAGAGTATGGATTTAACACAATGCTTTTACACGGTGTGAAGCAGAACGATCCCTATGGAGCGACACACACACCGGTTTATCAAAGCAGTGCCTTTCGGCATGAGAGTGCCGAGGATCTGGAGAATATCTTCACGAATAAGGCGATGGGATTTTCCTACACCCGGATTAATAATCCTACCGTGGAGGCATTTGAGCAGAGGATCACGAAGCTGGAGCGAGGTGTAGCAAGCGTTGCATGTGCTTCCGGGATGGCAGCATTATTTAATGCACTTGCCAATATCCTGCAGGCAGGCGATGAGGTGGTTGCAGCCGCCGGCTTATATGGCGGTACCGTAGAGCTTTTTGAAGATCTGGAAAGCTTTGGAATCACAACAAAGTATGTGACAGAGAACGAACCACAGGCTTATGAGAAGCTCATCACGGAGCATACGAGAGTTATCTTTGCAGAGACGATAGGCAATCCGAAGTTAGATGTGACAGACATCAGGGCAGTGGCAGATATGGCACATGCACATGGACTTCCGCTGCTGATTGACAATACAGTGGCGACACCGTATCTGGTCAGACCGCTGGAGCTTGGAGCAGATGTGGTTGTTAATTCCTCTTCAAAGTACATAAATGGCAACAGCGATGCCATAAGCGGTATTCTCACCTGGAGCGGAAAGTTTGCATGGGATCCGGAGAGATATCCGGGACTTGTCCCATATAAGAAGTTTGGACCGATGGCATACGTCGCAAAGCTTCGCAACGGATTATTCCGAAATACAGGAGCCTGTTTATCTCCGCAGAATGCATTTCTTAATAATCTGGGTCTGGAAACACTGGGGCTTCGAATGCAGCGCCAGTGTGAAAATGCAAAGGAGCTTGCAGAGTTCTTAAGAGACATGGGAGCCGGTCTTACGGTCAACTATCCGGGATTGCCGGAGAGTCCATATTATGAGCTGGCAAGCAGGCAGCTTGACGGTGGCTACGGCGCGATCATCACGGTGAGAACAGGAAGCAGAGAGAAGGCATTTGAGATCATTAACACATTAAAGCTTCCATACATTTTGTCCAACATTGGGGACACCAAGACATTAGTTCTTCATCCGGCGTCAACCATTGCGGTTCATCTTTCCAAGGAAGATCAGCTGCAGTCGGGAGTATATGAGGATCTGATCCGCATCAGTGTTGGTATCGAAGATATTGAAGATCTGAAAACGGATTTTGAGGCTGCAATTCGCGCGGCACAATAAATAAAAGGGCATATGTTATGAAAGGATAGGTACAGGATATGGCAGTAGATTATGGAACATTAAAAAAAGGCGGTTTCATGAGACAGAAGCAGAAAAATAACTTTTCGCTTCGTATCGCAGTCGTCGGTGGGACACTGACTGCAGAGAATCTGAAAAAAATCGCCGAAGTTGCAGAGGAACACGGTGAGGGATATGTACATCTGACATCCAGACAGGGTGTTGAGATTCCATTCATTAAGCTCGAAGATATTGATGTTGTCAAGGAAGAGCTTGCCGAGGGCGGTTGTAAACCGGGTGTCTGCGGACCGAGAGTTCGTACCGTTACTGCCTGTCAGGGAAATGCGGTTTGTCCGAGCGGTAACATTGACACACAGGATATTGCAAAGAAGCTTGACGAGCGTTACTTCGGCCGTGAGCTTCCACATAAATTTAAATTTGGCGTTACGGGCTGCCGTAACAATTGTCTGAAGGCAGAGGAGAACGATGTTGGAATCAAGGGAGCAACAAAGGTTGCATGGAAAGAGGATGCCTGCATCAGCTGTGGTCTTTGCGTAAAGGTCTGCCGCGAGGGGGCTCTCAAGCTGGAGGACGGAAAGATCACATTAGATCAGGGCAAATGTAATTTCTGCGGACGTTGCGTGAAGTCCTGCCCGACCGATGCATGGGATGCACAGAGTGCTTATCTGGTATCCTGCGGAGGAACCTTTGGTAACACCATCAAGGAAGGACAGTATATGCTGCCACCGATCACCTCAGAGGAACAGCTTTTCCGCGTAACCGATGCAGCGATCCAGTTCTTTGATGATCACGCAAATCCGGGTGAGCGATTCAAATTTACGATCGACCGGGTTGGAAGCAATAAATTATACGAGGTATTAAAGGAGGCATACGATGGCTGATATTAAGATTGATGATACAGTGGATATTACCGATGTGGTCTGCCCGGTGACATTTGTCAAGGCAAAGGTGGCATTGGAAGAGCTGGAGGACGGAGAGGTTCTCGCAGTGAAAATGAACGACGGTGAGCCGGTACAGAATGTACCGAGAAGTATTAAGGAAGAGGGTCATCAGATCCTCAAGCTGGAGGACAATGAGGATGGAACCTACACCCTGATCGTCCGCAAGGTAGAAGAAGAGTAAAGAAGAAACAGAAAGGCATGGTGATACATATGGCAGCAAGAATTAATGAGCAGCAGTTTGAAGAAAAGGTATTGAAAGCGGATAAACCGGTTTTGGTGGATTTTTATTCGGATACATGCATTCCATGCAAGAGAATGGCTGGAGTGCTCGGCGAGATTGAGGATGATTACGACGGCAAGCTTGACGTGTTCAAGATCAATGTAAACTATGAGCAGGGACTGGCTGGCAAATACGAAGTAATGTCTGCACCGACACTGATCTACTTCATCCATGGAGAGCAGCAGTGGAGACTGACCGGAGTGGTAAAGCGTGAGGAAATCACAAAGCTTGTTACCGACATCTGATGCATCACTTGAAATGCTTTAAGAGGTGCCCAATATTTGGGACACCATGAAATAGAAATAAAAGAAACTTACAGGTGTAAGAAAGGAGAATACAATGACAATCACAATTGCAGGAAACAAGAAAGAGTATGATGAGGGTGTAACCGTAGAGCAGCTGATCGAGAAGGAGAACGTTGAGAATCCATTATATGTTACCGTAACGATCAATGATGACTTCGTAGACAGAGAGAAGTTTGGCGAGACAGTATTAAAGGATGGCGATGCCGTTGAATTCCTTTACTTCATGGGAGGAGGAGCAAGATAATGGCTTTTACAAACGAACAGCTTGAGAGATATTCCCGCCACATCATCCTTCAGGAGGTTGGTGTAAAGGGACAGAAGAAGCTCTTAAACGCCAGCGTTCTGATCATCGGAGCAGGCGGACTCGGAGCACCGGCAGCACTTTATCTGGCTGCAGCAGGTGTTGGTACGATCGGTATTGTTGATGCCGATGAGGTAGATCTTTCCAACCTGCAGAGACAGGTCATCCACACCACCAATGATGTGGGCAAGGCAAAGGTGAAATCCGCTGCGGAGACAATGGAAGCGATCAACCCGGATGTTACCGTCAAGACATATCGCACATTTGTAGATTCCACAAACATTATGGATCTGATCAAGGATTATGATTTCATCATTGACGGTACCGATAACTTCCCGGCAAAATTTTTGATCAATGATGCCTGCGTTATGGCAGGAAAGCCATTCTCCCATGCCGGTATCATTCGTTTCAAGGGTCAGCTCATGACCTATGTACCGGGAGAAGGACCATGTTACCGTTGTGTATTCAAGAATCCACCGCCAAAGGATGCGGTTCCAACCTGTAAGCAGGCCGGTGTCATCGGTGCTATGGGCGGTGTTATCGGAAGTCTTCAGGCAATGGAGGCAATCAAGTATATTATCGGTAAGGGAGAACTTCTTACCGGAAAGCTTTTAACATACGATGCACTGAAAATGGAATTTCACACGATCAAGCTTCCGAAGGATCATCACTGTGCCGTATGCGGCGACGAGCCAACGATCACAGAGCTTATCGATTATGAGCAGGCAGAATGTGATCTTAAGTAAAACTAGTCACCGGTGTGCTAAGTAAGTTTACGGCCTGGCAAGCTTGCCTGCAAAAAGCAGTGAGCTTACTCGGTGCAGATGCCGGTGAATAGAATACAGAACATAGAGATGATATAGAAAGTAAGGTGAAAGCATGGCAATAACGTTGAAAATGAAAAAAGAAGATTACGAGAAGATCCTGGCACACTGTCAGGCAGGTCTTCCGAATGAATCCTGTGGACTTCTGGCGGGAGATATTGACGGAGAAGTAAAAAGCATCACAGAGGTATATCTGCTGACGAACATTGATGCCAGCAACGAGCATTTCTCCATGGATCCGAAGGAGCAGCTTGCGGCTGTAAAGGATGCCAGAGCAAAGGGTAAGAAGCTGATCGGAAACTTTCATTCTCATCCGGAATCGCCATCACGTCCTTCCGAGGAGGACAAGAGACTTGCATATGATTCCACAATGGAATATCTGATCCTGTCTTTGCAGGAGGCAGACAATCCGGTGCTCAAGGCATTCGGAATTGATCCGGACAAGAATGTTACAATCCATGAGATTGAATATCTATAAAGGCATTCGGAAAATTTTCCTGAATGCACCGGAATAAAAGCCGATGGCTTTTCGTGAAATAAAGGGTGACAAACGACACAGAAAGGATGGTTCCATGAGTAAAGATTTTGAAGTACGGCAGATCAACACAGATGTATTGATCATCGGAGGAGGTACCGCAGGCTGTTACGCAGCACTGACTCTGAGCCGTGACACAGGGCTGTCCGTGGTGATTGCGGAGAAAGCCCATATTAAGCGGAGCGGATGTCTGGCAGCAGGAGTCAACGCGATCAACGCTTATATCACGAAGGGGCATGCTCCACAGGATTATGTCGATTATGCCAGGAAGGATGCCGCAGGTATTGTCAGAGAGGATCTGCTGCTTACCGCAGCGGAGCATTTCAATGAAGTGACTGCAGATATGGAAAATCTTGGTCTTGTGATCCTGAAAGATGAGAATGGTGATTATGTCACCAGAGGAAACCGTAATATTAAGATCAACGGAGAGAACTTCAAGCCGATCCTTGCCAAGGCAGTACAGGAACAGGAAAATGTATCGGTTATAAACCGTGTCAATATCACAAAGCTTCTGACAAAGGATAATAAAGTTTATGGTGCGGTAGGATTTTCTCTCGAGGATGAAACCGCTTATGAGATCCATGCGGGTGCCGTGCTGGTGGCAACCGGCGGGGCAGCAGGACTTTATAAACCGAACAATCCGGGATTTTCCCGACATAAAATGTGGTATCCGCCATTTAATACCGGTGCCGGATATGCCATGGGAATCCGGGCAGGCGCAGAGATGACCTCCTTCGAAATGCGATTTATCGCACTTCGCTGCAAGGACACGATCGCACCAACCGGAACCATTGCACAGGGAGTGGGAGCAAAGCAGATCAATTCCAAGGGCTTTGTTTACGAGGACAAATACGGACTCACCACAAGCGAGCGTGTCTATGGCACGGTTCGCGAGAACCAGCTTGGAAACGGTCCATGCTACCTGAAGACAAGCGGTATTGACAAGGATCAGGAAGAAAATCTTTTAAAGGCATACCTGAACATGGCGCCAAGCCAGACGCTCAAATGGATCGAGACCGGGGAGCTTCCGGGCGAGCAGGATGTTGAGATCGAGGGAACAGAGCCTTACATTGTCGGCGGACACACGGCAAGCGGTTACTGGGTAGACACCAACCGTGAGACAACGATCCACGGTCTGTATGCTGCCGGAGATGTGGCAGGAGGATGTCCACAGAAATATGTAACCGGCGCACTGGCAGAGGGTGAGCTTGCGGCAAAGGCAATCGAGAAGCAGTTAAGCGGGACTTCTGTAGCCGATGGTGCGGACGAGGAGATTGCCCGTCAGGCACAGGAAGAGACTGCCGCTTATCAGGATATTTTAGCCGGAGAGCAGTCACCGTTTACGGCGGAGGAGCTTGAGGAGGCAATGCAGAAGGTGATGGATGAATATGCCGGCGGTATATCTACCCATTACCAGTACAATGAGAAGCAGTTAAAGCTTGCCGATGAGAAGATCGATCAGCTGACTGCACTCGCAGATGAACTTACCGCACAGAATATGCATGAGCTTTTATTCGTTTATGAATTAAAGGAGCGGCTGATCGTCTGCAAGAGTCTGATCGCACATCTGAGAGGACGTAAGGAGACGAGGTGGCATTCCTTCAATGAGAATCTGGATCATCCGAACGAGGATGAGAACTTTTTCAAATATGTCAATTCCCGTCTGGAGGATGGAAAGATCCGGATCATACTGAGAGATATTGTAAAGGAGGGGTCCTATGAGCATACAAATTAACCGGCAGAAATGTATCGGCTGCGGTCAGTGCATGCAGGTCTGCCCGGGAACGCTGATCGAAAAGCAGGAGGGAAAAGCAGTGATGCGCTATCCGAAGGACTGCTGGGGATGCGCTTCCTGCGTGAAAGAATGCCCGGTTGGAGCGATAGGATTTTTCCTCGGAGCAGATATCGGAGGAAACGGCAGTGTGATGACTGTGACAAAAGACGGACAGATCTTACATTGGAATATTCATAAAAGCGATGGACGCGAGGTTACGATTGATGTAGACCGGCGCAGTTCCAATAAATATTAGAAAAGGATGGAGGACGACTATGAGTGGATTAACACATTTGGATGAATTAGAGGCAGAAGCAATCTACATAATCAGAGAGGTTGCAGCGGAGTGTGAGAAGCCGGTTATGTTATATTCGATCGGCAAGGACAGTTCGGTAATGCTTCACCTGGCAATGAAAGCATTTTACCCGGAGAAGCCGCCATTTCCTTTTCTTCACGTTAACACAACCTGGAAATTCCGTGAGATGATCGAGTTCCGTGACAAGACCGCAAAGGAACTTGGCATTGAGATGCTCGAGTACATCAACGAAGAGGGTGTGAAGCAGGGAATCAACCCGTTTGATCACGGTGCTGCTTACACCGACATCATGAAAACACAGGCACTGAAGCAGGCATTAAATAAATACGGTTTTACAGCAGCATTTGGTGGCGGACGACGTGACGAGGAAAAGAGCCGTGCCAAGGAGAGAATCTTTTCCTTCAGAAATGAGTCGCATGCATGGGATCCGAAGAACCAGCGTCCGGAGATGTGGAAATTATATAATACGGAGATCAACAAGGGCGAGAGCATTCGTGTATTCCCAATCTCCAACTGGACTGAGAAGGACATCTGGCAGTATATCAAGCGGGAAAATATCCCGATCGTGCCTCTTTACTTTGCGGCAGAGAGACCGGTTGTATATCGTGACGGCAACATTATCATGGTAGATGATGATCGTATGCGTCTGGAGCCGGGCGAGAAGCCGGAGATGAAGATGGTTCGTTTCCGTACACTGGGCTGCTATCCGCTTTCCGGTGGTGTGGAATCCAATGCAACAACACTCGATGAGATCATTGAGGAGACGCTCAGCTCCGTAGAGTCTGAGAGAACAAGCCGTGTGATCGATAAGGACGGCGGCGCTGCAAGTATGGAAAAAAGAAAGAGAGAGGGGTATTTCTAGGATGAATGGATTATTAAAATTTATAACCTGTGGAAGTGTAGATGATGGAAAATCAACCTTGATCGGTCATATCTTATATGATTCCAAGCTGTTATATGCAGATCAGGAAAAAGCATTGATCCTGGATAGCAAGGTTGGCTCCCGTGGCGGTGAGATTGATTATTCTCTGCTGCTTGACGGACTGATGGCAGAGCGTGAGCAGGGTATCACGATCGATGTGGCATACCGTTATTTCACAACGGATAACAGAAGCTTTATCGTAGCAGATACACCGGGTCACGAGGAGTATACAAGAAACATGGCAGTTGGTGCTTCTTTTGCACAGCTTGCCGTAGTTATGGTCGATGCAAAGCAGGGTGTTCTGGTACAGACAAGACGCCACGCAAGAATTTGTGCTTTGATGGGAATCCGCTATTTTGTATTTGCGGTAAATAAGATGGATTTAGTAGATTACAGCGAAGAGCGTTTCCGTGCGATCGAAAAGGATATCAAGGATCTGGCAGAAAGCCTTGGTCTTTACAGCGTAAAGATCATTCCGGTCAGCGCAACAGAGGGTGACAACGTAACGGTTGTATCTGAGAATATGCCTTGGTATCAGGGTGGTACACTGTTAAATTATCTGGAGACAGTCGATATCTCCGAGCAGGAGAATTCTTCCGTATTCTATATGCCGGTACAGCGTGTATGCCGTCCAAATCATGAGTTCCGTGGTTTCCAGGGACAGATTGAAAGCGGACGTATTAAAGTCGGTGAGACGATAACCACACTGCCGAGCGATGAGAAGGCAACGATTAAGTCAATCCTGAATGGTTCTACGGAGGTACAGGAGGCTGAGGCAGGTCAGGCAGTAACGATCCAGCTTGACCGTGAAGTGGATGTAAGCCGTGGCTGCGTACTGACCAATAAGGAAGACCTTCCTTACACTAAGGACGTAACAACAACATTGTTGTGGATGGATGATGAGCCGCTTTCTCTTGGCAAGGAGTACCTTGTTAAGCTTGGAACCAAGAAGATCCCGGGAATGTTAAAGAGCATTGAGTACAAGATCGATGTCAACAGCGGAGAGCATATTCAGGCAGACCATGTTGAGAAAAATGAGATTGCCGTTTGCCATCTGGAATTTGCAGAGAAGATTATCGTTGACAAGTTCAAAACCAACAAGACACTCGGCGAGCTGATCCTGATCGACCGTATCAGTCATGCAACTTCGGCCTGCGGTGTTGTTGAGGATGTTTCCACCGATGGTGAGGTACCATATTTCCAGAAGGATGATATCAAAACCGGCGGATATATTTTCGAGGAATTCTACTTCAATCTGGAGAACGCATTCCTCTCTAAGGTAAATACACAGGATAAAACATACCATGTTGGCGATACCGTGCCGATCGAGGGCGACAGCTTTAAGTATCCGGATTATTTCGATATTCTTGCAGCAGACAGTGATGCCGTTATCCTGATTCGTAACCGTGTGATCGAGGACATCATTCCACTGTCCGAATATCAGTACACAGGACTTCCTGTTCTTGATGAGAGAGGATTTGCACTGCGCATCCGTGTAAAGGCAGACCTCGACAATTATCTGTACGAGTACAAGAATCTGGACAAGGAGAACCATTTAGAGTTCTTTAACAAGTGGTCCAAATTTGAGACATACCGTAGAATTATATGCACTGATAATTTCTGGATGATATGATGCAAGGGTCAAAAGTAGATAGCAATGTATGTTTACATACAAATTGCTATCTACTGGCTTGACCCGCCAAACACCGACAAGAAGCAGATTTGCTTGCAAATCTGTGGGATTGGAGGTGGTTGCAGGATTGCGGAAATTGCGTCGCAATGGAGCAATCCGTGGCATCAGGGTAATGCGAACACTTGCGTGTTCGCATTAGAAGTTGCTTCGCATATTATTAGTGTCAACCGTAGTTTTAGCAGTTAGAAGAGGAGTTCCATATGAAGATTTCTACCAGAGGAAGATATGCTTTGATCCTGATGCTGGATCTGGCGAATCATAATCGCGGCGTGCCGGTGCCGTTAAAAGAAACCGCAAAACGCCAGCAGATTTCAGAAAAATATCTGGAGCAGATTATTTCCGTACTCAACAAAGCTGGTTTTGTAAAGAGCGTCCGTGGGCCTCAGGGTGGTTATCTGCTGAAAAAAACACCGGAGGAGTACACGGTGGGAATGATCCTGCGGCAGACGGAGGGCGATTTAATGTCCCTTTCTTCGGACACCTCCAACGAAATGGAAAAGGCTTCTGTGATCAACCGCGTCTGGGACAAAATGGGAAAAGCGGTCAATGATATTGTAGACAATATTACACTGCAGGATCTTTTGGACTGGGAGGAAGAGCAGACGGAAGAAGCCGGATTTTATGTAATCTAAATAATAAAAATAATACCGATAATGTTTCTTGGCGATACAGGATAAGGCATTATCGGTATCTTTGGTTTTGAGAAGAGAACAACGGGAAAGGAAAACGGATATGAGAGATATTATAATTATAGGAAGCGGTCCGGCGGGATTGTCGGCTGCAGTTTATGGCAGACGTGCCGGTCTGGATATTCTTGTGATCGAAAAGGAATATTGTGGAACCGGGCAGATCGCGGAGAGTGGTCAGGTGGATAATTATCTGGGCATTCCGGGGATTGACGGATATTCTCTGGGAGAAAAATTCCGGGAGCATGCTGAGAATCTGGGGACGGCTTTTCTGGAGGAAGAGGTCACGAAGCTGGAGCAGTCCGATGGTTATTGGAAGGTACTTCTGGCAGGCGGGGATGTTTTGGAGACGAAGACCGTGATCTATGCGGCAGGAGCATCCCATCGCCATTTAAACGTACCGGGAGAGGACAAACTTTCCGGCAGAGGTGTGTCCTACTGTGCTACCTGTGACGGCGCATTTTTTCAGGGAAAGGTGACGGCAGTGATCGGCGGTGGTGATACGGCACTGGATGATGCTCTTTATCTGTCGCAGATCTGTGAGAAGGTTTATCTGATCCACCGTCGTGACGAGTTTCGCGGAAATGCGGGGACGGTGCAGAAGGTAAAGGATGCAGAAAATATTGAGATCCTGACGAATGCGAGAGTACAGGAGATTCAGGGAGAACAGCGGGTAGAGGCTGTGGTGCTGGAGGATGGCCGCAGACTGGAAGTGGCTGGTGTCTTTGCGGCAGTAGGAATGGAGCCGGTAACAGGACTGCTTCAAGGCGTTGCAGAACTTGATGAGTATGGTTATGTGGCAGCAGGAGAGCAGGGGATCACCTCGGCCCAGGGACTGTTTGTGGCCGGAGATGTGCGGACCAAGGTGCTTCGTCAGGTGATTACGGCGGCAGCAGATGGAGCTAATGCAGCGACAGAGGCGGAGAGGTATATCCGGAGATAGTATGTAACATAGAAAATGTTTATTGACTTTCCTTTCTTTTTTTTTTATAACGATAAAAAAAGGGAAGATTGAGTATCTATACGGTGAACGATAATGACAATATTCAGTAAAAAAGAAAAAGCCGGAAATCAACGGAGAATATTTCATAAGGACACAGTCCGTCAGGCATTCTGGCGGGCTTTGCCCATTATGGGGAGTTATTTGTTTGTGAGCATGTCCTATGGGCTTTTAATGCAGGAGGCGGGCTATCGCTGGGGCTGGTCGTTGCTTGTGAGCATGACGGTGTATACCGGGGCATTCCAGTTTGTTCTGATCACATTTTTAAGCAGCGGTGCGTCTCTTCTCACCATCGGGCTCACGGCATTGTTTATGAACAGCCGGCAGTTTTTCTATGGACTCAGCTTTGTGGAGGAATTCCGGCAGATGGGAAAACGTTATCCGTATATGGTGCATACAATGACAGACGAAACGTATGCGGCAAACTGTGCACTGCAGATGCAGCAGGAGCAGAGGGCGAAAGAGTCTGACCAGAAAATGGGACAGAACGAAAAGAAAGCGGTGCCGGAAGAGGACGAAAAGAACATAGCAAAATCCCGGGAGAACATCAGGAAACGTGATGAGATGTTTTGGATCGCGTTGTTTTCAAGGATAAGCTGGATGCTTGGTGCGGTGGCTGGCGGCGTGATCGGACAGAGCATTCCCGTGGAACTTAAGGGTATTGACTTTTGTATGACAGCGCTGTTTGTCACGATATTTGTGGATCAGTGGCGGTCGGCAAAGAGCCATATTCCGGCATTGCTTGGTCTTGGCTGTGGAGTGGTTCTGCTTCTTCTTGTGGGACCGGATTACTTTTTGCTGCCGACGCTGATACTGGTGTCAGGTATTCTGCTTCTGATTCGTGGAACCATGAACTCTGCGGTCGGAGCAGCTTCTGGAGAGGAGGCTGTGGAAAATGAATAATATACAGGCATTTACGGCAATCATGCTGGCGGTGGCATGTACTCTTCTGATGCGTGCACTGCCCTTTACCCTGTTAGGAAAACGTCAGGAGATCCCGGAGGTCATCCGGTATCTGGGAAATATCCTTCCGGCGGCGATCATGGCGGTGCTGATCGTATACTGCCTGAAATCCGTGCCGATGGATTTTGGCGGAACAGGGATGTATCAGCTTCTGGCTGCAGGAGTCTGCGTACTGTTACATGTCTGGAAGAAGAATACACTGTTTAGCATTGTCGGAAGCACGGCATTTTATATGATATTGCTGCAGTTTGCATGACAAAACGAAAAAAAGATATCATAATAATCGGGATTGTGGTACACTAAGAAAGATTGGGAGATATTTTGCCGGGTGGCAGGTATCTTCATAGAAGGAAAGGAATACAGGATTCATATGTTAAATCAGTTTTCTAGAACACAGCTTTTATTGGGAAAGGAAGGAATTGACCGGCTGGCAGAGGCGAAAGTGGCTGTTTTTGGCATCGGAGGAGTTGGCGGCTATGTGGTGGAAGCGCTTGCCAGAAGTGGTGTCGGTTCTTTTGTATTGGTGGATGACGATAAGGTATGTCTGACGAATCTGAATCGTCAGATCATTGCCACACGCAGTACAGTGGGCAAATATAAAACAGACGTGATGCGTGACCGCATTCTGGATATTAATCCGCAGGCGCAGGTGGAGGTCAGACAGTGCTTTTATCTGCCGGAAAATGCCGATGAATTTGATTTCTCAGAGTATTCTTATGTGGTAGATGCTGTGGATACAGTGACAGCGAAGCTGGAGATCATTATGCGTGCGAAGCAGACCGGCACCCCGGTGATCAGCAGCATGGGGGCAGGCAATAAGCTGGATCCGACGAAGTTTCAGGTGGCAGATATTTATGATACGACGATCTGTCCTCTGGCGAGAGTCATGCGCCGGGAGCTTCGCAAAAGAAATGTCAAGGATCTGAAGGTGGTTTTCTCTACTGAGAAGTCGATTCGCCCTTTGGAGGATATGAGTATCAGCTGCAGGACAAACTGCATCTGTCCGCCGGGAGCAAAGCACAAATGCACAGAGCGCCGCGATATTCCTGGTAGTGTGGCATTTGTCCCATCTGTAGCGGGACTGATTATTGCCGGAGAGGTTGTGAAGGATCTGGCAGGTCCGTTGCCGGTTCAAGAATAGAAGGGATGATATCCGATTATGAATATTGAAAAGTTAGAAAAAAATCTGAGAGACCTGATCCTGGAGGAGCAGGTGAAGCTTGGTTATCGTAAGGAGCTTTTGCGTCTGTATTATCCGTTATCCTCTCTGAATCATCTGCTGGAGGTAGATTGTACGGAAGAGGAAATGTTGGAGAGGATGAAGGAGTTTTCAGAGGCCACAAGAGCGCATTTTGGCGGGATTTCAGCATCTTCCCAAAAAGAAAGATTTTGCATTCAGATTCCACCGGAGGGAGTGGAGTATGTCCATGAGCATCAGGAAGAGGATGATTTCCTGGTGAAATTTATAGAGACGATCGCCCGTCACGGCTGTACTCTGAAGGATGTGGAAACGCTTTTTGCACAGTATTCGGATCAGGTGTTTGAGGGCAGTTATGCAGGGGATGATTTTGATTATGTGTTCTATTTTCGGGACAGTAAGCCGAATGATTACCGCTATTGCATCACCTTCGAGGGCTGCCACGTGATCTATCACCGGTTTACCCCGGAGGATTATGTGGACTTTGACTTTGGAGAGGTCACACCAGTCGTGTGTTCTTAAATCGTGCGCGAAGGCAAAAGTGAACATAGAGATTGCCAGATGCCGATGCTTGCATCTGGTAGCTGGCAGATCGATATGTGAATGCGCCCGCGAGTGAGAAAAGCGAAGCTTTTTCGAACCTTTTGCCGGAGCGTTGCGAAAATTCATTATGGGCGAAATTTGAAAATAGAAAGAGGTAAATTATGTTTATAGGTACTATATGGTCATTGCTGCCACCGATCCTGGCGATCATGCTTGCTTTGATCACAAAAGAGGTTTACAGTTCACTGTTTGTGGGAATTGTAGTAGGAAGCTTTATGTATGCGCAGTTTCATCCGTGGACTGCATTCACCGTGATCTTTGATACCATCAAGGACAGCATGAATATCAATATTTTGTTTTTCCTGGTAATGCTTGGTATGATTGTCGTGCTGATGTCCCGCTCCGGCGGTTCGGCGGCTTACGGAAAATGGGCGATCTCCAAGATCAAAAACAAAAAGGTTGCACTTTTGGCGACGATGGGGCTTGGCGTACTTATTTTCGTGGATGATTATTTTAACTGTCTGACGGTTGGCTCGGTGATGCGTCCGGTGACCGACCGGTACAAGGTGTCCAGAGCAAAGCTTGCTTATATTATTGATGCCACGGCAGCGCCGGTCTGCATTATTGCACCGATCTCAAGCTGGGCGGCGGCTGTCAATTCCTATGTGCCGAAGGGATCCTCGCTGACGGGCTTCAGTCTGTTTCTGCGGACGATTCCGTACAATCTGTATGCAATCCTGACCCTTTTGATGGTGCTTTATCTGATCCTCACCGGTTTTGATTTCGGTTTGATGAAGAAACATGAGATCAATGCGGAGCGCGGTGATCTGTTTACGTCCGGAGAGGATGCACTGAAGGAGGAGAAGCAGGAAGAGGTTAACGAAAAGGGACGTGTTGCTGATCTGGTTCTTCCGGTAGTGCTTCTGATCGTATCTGCGATCGGTGCCATGATCTATACCGGATATTTAGGAGGAGCAACGAATGTGGTCGCTGCGTTCTCCGGCTGTGACTCTGAGCGGAGCCTGATCTTTGCAGGACTTGTCACGATCCTTTTCTGTTTGATCTGGTATCTTCCGAGAAAGGTTCTGAACTTTGACGATTTCATGGAAAGCTTTGTGGAGGGATTTCGTCTGATGGTTCCTGCCATGGCGATCCTGACCTTTGCGTGGGCGCTGAAGGGAATTGGTGATCATCTTGAGATCAGTACATTTGTGAAAAGTGTTGTCGGACAGAATGCTTCGGCAAGTATGTTTATACCGATGCTCATATTTATTATTGCAATCTTTCTGGCGTTTTCGACCGGAACGAGCTGGGGAACCTTCGCAATTCTTGTACCGATCGTAATTGCAATGTTCCCGGAGCAGGGACATATGGAGATGATGATCATTTCGGTGTCGGCGGTACTGGCAGGTGCGGTATGCGGCGATCATGTGTCCCCGATTTCGGACACCACGGTTATGTCCTCGGCGGGAGCACAGTGTAATCATATGAATCATGTTTCAACGCAGCTTCCGTATGCGGCTGTCGTGGCGGCAGTCTGCGTGGTTGGCTATATACTGGCGGCATTCATCCAGATCTGGTGGGTTGTTCTGACCTTAAGCGCGGCAATCCTGCTGGCGGTGCTGACGGCGATGCGGATATGGCTTCAGAAGAAAGCGTGATCTTAAAGAGAGACAAGTTTCATCATCTGAGGGTTATTTGGGGACAGTCTAGCCGACTGCCTCAGATAACTCTTTTTTTGCCTCTTGTTCCTCTACTCTTTTAATCATAATATACACATCTCCTTAAATTTCGATTTGTCAGATTCATAAAACACTATTTTCTATAAATTGTATCATAATCACTTAATTCGAAAATGTAATTATTGTTTATAGTTTGCTTCAAGCCATCTGGCAACACCATCTTCGTCATTCGACAAAATCACCTCTGTTGCATATTGTTTTAATTCATCGTGTGCATTTGCAACAGCATAACTTTTATCAGCCATTTGAAACATGTCTATATCATTTTTTTCATCACCAAACACAATTAGCTTTTCGCAATTCAACATGCTTTGTAATTGCCTTATAGCATTTGATTTTGATGCCTCTAACGGCATAATTTCTAACCATTGTTCATTTGTATAAATATCCGTTTGATATACACAATGATATTTATCCTTATATTTATCATACAAAGGCATAAGCTTTTTTGGCTCATCAATACAGGTAATATAAAAAATATCACCCTCTTTCAACTCAGACAATGAATTCACCTCATTTGTTCGAACATCGCCTCTACGGCTTTCGAGGAACATATTCATACCCTCTGTACACATTTTTCGCACAAACGAAAATTTTTCCACCCCATTAATGTATGCGTAAACAATGGGATACACGTTATTGCTAAACAAATCTTCTAGCACGGAATGTACGGA